>CAZQOH010000375.1:0-2918 GCA_964594355.1 uncultured Desulfobacterales bacterium | reverse complement strand
TAACTTCCGTTCCCGGATTTCTGAGAAGTTCCATAAGCTTTGGGTCACCTTCCCAGTTTACATCTTCCATAATCCCAAAAATACCGCATTCCGGGTTAATCGATTTAATAGCTCCGTCTTCATCGATCCACATTTGTGCAAGATCATCACCAATAAAATGAGACCCTGCCATTGCAGTGGTTGTCTTTCCGCATCCACTGGGAGCTGCTCCAGCAATCCAGGTAATTCGACCACCCGGCGCCTCAATTCCTGTAATGAACATATGTTCTGCCAGCTCGTTAGCCTTGTTTTCGTATACAGCTCTGTCTACGGAAAATCTATGATTACCTTTTTTCAACAACAGCGTATTGCCGGCATAGGTGCAGTTAAAACTATAGGTGGTTTGATGGCTTCGATCCATAAAGACCCGTGCATTCGGCAGGTCTTCCGGTCTATTTAAGCCTTCACTGTGTATGTTTGCATAGAAATGATCCAGGCGCTCAACCTCTTCGTCAAAATTAAAAAACATATTTCTATAAAGGATTTCCGCGCTGTGTGATACATACGCAGAACTGGTGATCTCTAAGGCCGGGTTTGATACGGGAGCACCAATGGGGCCACGTGAATAAAAACCCACGATCATGGTTTTCCCGTGCATAATCCCCGTCATCTTATCACGAATTTCTATTAGCGCTTCAGTTCTAGGCATTTTATTAGCAAGAGTACTGATTTCTTCGCCTTTATTGGCAATATAAAATGTACGATCGATAATTCGTCCCTGTTCATCTTTTAGATCATAGTGGATCGTATGTTTGTCCATGGGAAGTTTTTCTTCCTCCCCATTTTTTATTGTTAGATTTTTGATAAACTGCCTATCTTTCTCAGATCCAGTGTTAATAAAGACATCATCCGGTTCACACATCGCAATGGCGTTTGCGATTTTCATAAGGGCATCTTTATTTTTTGTCTGTTTTATCCTGGATAGATTCTCTTTATCCAGTTTATTTTCAAGAAGCTTCACGGCTCCTTCATGGCTGGTAATTCCTCCGATTTCTTTTACGATATCTATTCCTTTTTTTCTAATAAGCATACTTGATTTCCCTCTTTTTGGATTTTACTTGTAACTACTCTTTTATTTTGCCACTAAGACACAAAGATTACAGAGTCATTTATTTTTCCTGCTATGTATTTTACTTCCTCACTTCTCTTTGTGCCTTGGCGTCTTAGCGGCTGAATAGCAATTTTTACTTTAGTATCTATTGCTGTATTTAAAAGACACTAATTATAAGAATCGACAATTATATCATTTAAACTTCTCTTAGGCACATGATGAATATTTTTATCATTTCGCCAATACTGAATATTTCCATCCGGCTTAACGGCTTCTATTGTAACTACTTCTTTGGGATTTCCGATGGCAAGCACAAGCAGTATTTTCAAATGCAACGGCAGTTGCAGAATTCCCCGGAGTTTCTTCCGGTTTATTGATCCTATCATACAACCTGCTAAACCCTTCTCCCTGGCTCCTAATAAAATACTCTGGCCGGCAATACCATGATCACAATCAATATTCTTGCTGATTCCGGTGTCGCTGTAAATAATAATGTATGCCGACGGTCTTTCTCCTTCTTTAGGTCCGGACCAGTCTTTAAGATAGGCCGCCCACGCAAGACATGAAAATATCCCGGCATTTATTTCCTGATTGCAAGATAGAGTATATTTTAGTGGTTGTAAATTAGCTGCTGATGCCGACAATCTTGCTAGATTTACAAGGTCTTCTAATGTTTTCAATTCCACTTCATGATCCTGGTGGAAGCGTCTACAACTTCTGTTTTTTCTAATCAAATCTTCAATCATTTTCTGTGGTCTCCTTAATCACGCAACAACAATTTTAATCTAAAACAGACATCTGCTGTTTGATCCATATCAGGACTTTATCAAATTCAGCGCGGAGTTCTCTGAGTGCATTTCCCCTGTGACTAACGCGATTTTTTTCTTCCCGGGTTAATTCGGCAAAGGTCTTGTTAAGTGGTGAAAAGAAGAAAATCGGATCATATCCAAATCCGTTTGACCCGGCGGGTTTTTTGGTGATAAGGCCTTCACAGTGTCCCTCATATGTAAGTGCGGGACCTGGAGGCACTGCAATGGATATTACACATTTAAAAGCAGCTCTGCGGTTAGTCTTTCCTTTCATTTCAGACAAAACCTTGCTGCATCTTTGTTCATCAGAAGCATTTTCACCTGCATAGCGTGCAGAATGAATTCCGGGCGCACCGCCAAGGGTTTTTATCACAAGCCCTGAATCATCAGCCAAGGCAGGCAAGCCTAATATTCTTGATGTAAAGCTTGCTTTTTTATAAGCATTTTTATCAAAAGTATCTCCATCCTCTTCCACAGCAGGAATCGGGCCAAAATCGTCCAGGTTTTTTATATTAACGGGAAATTCCTTCAAAAGATCCATGATTTCATATGTTTTTCCTTTGTTTCGCGTGGCAATAACAAGTATAATTGAATTTTGCAAGGTAACCTCACGTCGAGTCTTTTGAACGTTACCAATTACTTCCGGCAGGCTAAATTGATTTATTAGATCATGGTTTGTTTTTTGTAAAGACTTTTTAACTGTACATTTCTTGCAGAAAATACTTTACACTACATAAAGTGCTGCTATATTATGAAACCTTTGCAAAACGCCCCCTTTTGCCCAATTTCTGTGTTAGGTTCAAATTTTAATCCTCAAAATACTCAATGTATTCCTGTGGTTAAAATTTTCGCCTGCCTTGAACTTGAACAAAATTGAGCATTTTTCAAAGGTCTCATTATTTGATGCTATCCTGCTGCAAAAGAGCTGAATTACCAAGTTTTATCTTTTAAATGTGATGAATTTGTTAAAACTTGAATCCCGCTACTGCGGGAAACATTTTTCAAAGGTTTCGCAATAA
>CAZQOH010000374.1:0-2919 GCA_964594355.1 uncultured Desulfobacterales bacterium | reverse complement strand
ATAGATAGTTATAATGTGTAATCATGCTTTTTTTCTAAAAGAAAAATAACCATTCCGGAAAAAAAATATACCACATTTGAAACCTTCCTAATCACCAAGCCTAACGAATTAATTTCAGTTATTATATCTTCCATAGGTAGCGAAGATGGTGCTGGGATATAATTGGGATGCACCTTTTTTAAGAACCATTTCTTTAATCTCTGTGAATGACTATCAAAACCATAATTTACAATAATATATTTCTTTGAAATTCTTACTACCTCTTCCCAGGTTTTATCCCTGATTTCCTTTGGTAACCGGTGCATAAAAGCAAGAATAATTACACAATTGAAAGATTCTTTACTAAAAGGTGTTTGAGTGATATCGCATTCCACAAATCCTTTAAAGTTATCACCTACGTACTCACCGGCTGCCCTTTTTATCATTTCTGCTGAAATGTCAGAAGCCGTAATGAGAGCTGGTGTATTACACAAAATTTTCCCTATGAAACCGGTACCGCATGGGATATCAAGAATTTTATCAGTTTTAGTAAAATTACATTGATTAATAATTTTCTTAATAATTACTCTCTGCCTCCACATGGTAAAACGAGCCCACTTAAATCCTTTTGTATATTGCTCTTGATATTCTTTTGCCTTTAATTCACCTTTATACGCATTTTTTGTGTCTTCTATATAATCCATTTTATATTTTCAATTTAGCTAGTTCGCCATTGATTTGACCTTTGTAGAATGGATCTATGTAGGTCTTCTTTAGAATTCCTTTAATTGGTGCAGGCCACGATTTAATCCTAATAACTATATAAGCCATTCTCCAATGCTTAAGAAGTTCTTTAATGGTCAATATACAAAGAACTTTATCAGGTTTATCATTGCCCCCATAATAGGCTCGAACGAAACTTTCCTCATAGGATTTGTCAGGACACATGCGAAGAAAGAACAGCATACTTCCCCAATAAAGTATTCTGCATGTGGCGATAAATCTGGCTAAATCCATTTCCTTATAATCGGTTTTCATTTTCCCGGGATCAAGTAAAAATACACTGTCTTTCTTGTCAATAAAAACTTGTCGTACATCGAATCCTTTAAGGGTGTTAGTATGATGCGTATATATTTCTATATCTTTAAGCGTTCGAAGTTTAAATATAATATTATTGATGAATTTCTCAGATATTCCGAAAGACTTTAGTTCGTCACAACACCCATCCATCTTATTAAGGATACCAAATATATCAAATTTACACTCGGTTATCGATGTCTGGTGAAACCTAGAAAGAGCTTTACCCAGTCGTGATATAACGTGATGTGTAATGTCTGACTTTTTATTAAACCTTCTTTTCAGATCAAATTGTCTGAACATTTTAAAAAAATGTTTCGCAAAAACCCGTTCAGTGATAATAGCATTATATTCCTTAACAAAACCTAGTGGTTTGATAAAATGAACATCAAATTCATCGTTAGGCCAATGCTTGAAAAGATGCACCAGACTGTTATACTCATCTTCAGCCAATTTCCTATCGTCATAAGACAGTGGCATGATTTTCTCATTTTCTTTTTTATATAAAATTACTTTTGGGATTTTTACGTAAACCCCCTTCTGCTTCGCATCAACAGTGGCATTTACCCAATAGCAGATCGAAAAACAATTTACTTCCAATGGACCAACCTCTATACATTTCACAGCACTATCACCTGCGAAGAATTCATCAGCTACATATTCAGACAATTTATTATGTATTTGTTTATTGGTTAGCGCAGTATGATCCAAAATGAATTCCTACTGATAAAGGGTTAAAACCATGTCTTCAAAATTTCGGGCATATACTTTTGTTGAAAAACGTCGTTTAATAATTAGTTTTCCCTCTGCTCCCATAGACTCTCTAAGTCTAGGGTTTTGAATAAGCTGTTTAATATGGTAGACGAGAGAACTAACATCACCAGGCTCAAATAAAAATCCACTTACGCCTACTTTAACCAGTTCAAAGGTTCCGCCTACATTTGTGACAACAACAGTTTTTCCAACCAGCATTGCTTCGCGCACAGCATCTGGGAATGATTCGCTATAAGAGGTCGAAACATATATATCAATAGCTTGAAGGAGATCACGAATATCAGGGCGCCATCCAAGAAAATGAACATTACGAGATAATTTTTTTTCGTTCGTATATTGTTTTAAGCTTGAATCGTAGTCCATTGAATCCGGATGTGTCTCAAGGGGTTGCCCTGCAAGTAAAAGATGAATATTGGAATTTGTTTTAACAAGAACATCCATTGCTCTTATGAGATCGATCTGCCCCTTTAAGGGGGAAATGATTGAAGCCATAATAATTAGAACATCTTCTGGAGATAAATTTAATTCGCCACGGATGTCGCAGCCTGATAATGTCTCAAAATCCGTTACCCCTGTATAAAGTGTAACAAACTTTTTCTTAACAAAACGATAATTAGCCAATGCACCAAACAGTTTTGTGGCCTGGCTGTGATACTCCAGATTGACAACATCTGCTAAGATTAACCCCAGACGATGAAGGAACCAGGCCACTTTCCCTTGTGGTTCCGACCAAATATTCCAGATAACCTTACAACCACTAAATTTGCTTGCGGCATAAACTGAAAAAAAAGTTCGAATATTATCAGCCCATATAATCTGAGGTTTGGTTGTTCTAAAACACTTTACTAATAATAGGTTGTATTTCCATACTCCTCCTAGAGTTCGAAAAAAATCGACCAGGCTTAAATTCAACAACTTTTTATCATAAATATTGAGTGCTGGGGGAAATGGAATGATAAAAACTTTAATTCCAATTTCTCTTACGCGAGCGGTTAATTCATTTTCAGTCTGACCAATCAGAATAATCTCTAATTTTTCTGAATCGATATGGAGGAAAAGGCGAAAAATATTTTTTGCAGCGCCAGTAAA
>CAZQOH010000373.1:0-2924 GCA_964594355.1 uncultured Desulfobacterales bacterium | reverse complement strand
CTTTATGCTGTTCAAGGCGCTATTTGTAATGAAATTGGTCTTTCTCCACAATCTCCGGCAGATGTTGTATTGTGCAAAACCAGACAAAGAGAACAAAAGGCTAAAAACATAGCAGCAATTTTTGAGGTCAAAATGTCGATTGTCTGGAATTGGGAATTGAAAAACAATAAATTGATTTGTCTGGGGGATTTTAAAACACATAAAGGCAATCCCGGACTGCTTCGTTCAGATTCAATGTTAAAAGCGATTGGCAAAAGCATCAATACTCGTGTTTCCAGTAACAGCGCTTCGAAAATTCCAATTATTATACTTGGGAATACCCCTATCACTCAAAGCTACATTTCAAAAGTTGATCATCTTTATCACGCTGGAATAATTCAGGGATTCTGGTCAGTGAATCCAAATCCATTAGATAATAACGGTGACAATTTAAAACAAACACCGGCTAATGGCTTTATCAGGATGGATTCATATGATGAGTTAAGGCAAAGCCTCAATGGTTTGCTGTCTGAAAAGGGTGAATTCTTTTCCAGCATGAAGTCCAGAAAAGAATTGGGAAAAATTATTGAGATTGCAAACAGAGAAGCGGATTTTGAATCAAAAGCGGAAAAATTCTTATCACTTATAAGGAGATAAAATGGCAAATGGAGCATATAAACAAAAGCGATCCGGTACCGAGACAAGCTCATTTGGAACTTCGGGGCGTGTCAATCACGATTCCACAAAGTTTTATAAAAGCAGATTGTATGAAGGCTTACGTGATACTAAGAAAGTAAGATATATTGAAAACAAAATCCCTGAAAAAAATGTTAATAAAATTTTCTGTAAATCCAGTGAAAAAATGGACGAGTTGCCTGATAATAGCGTCCATTTAATGGTTACCTCACCTCCATATAATGTATCCAAGGAATATGATGATGATTTAAGTTTGAATGAATATTTAAACTTATTAAATACTGTTTGGCGAGAAACGTATCGTGTTTTGGTTCCTGGTGGCCGTGCATGTGTCAATGTCGCCAATCTTGGCAGAAAGCCATATATACCGCTTCATAGCTACATTATTGAAGGTATGCAGGAAATTGGCTATCTCATGCGCGGTGAAATAATATGGAACAAAGCTTCAAGCGCAAGTCCTTCAACTGCTTGGGGGAGTTGGCTTTCAGCCGCGAATCCTGTTCTAAGAGATATTCACGAATATATTTTAGTTTTCTCTAAAGAAACATTTTCAAGGAAAAAAGAGAATAGAGAAAACACAATTAAAAAGGAAGAGTTCCTTGAATGGACAAAAAGCGTGTGGACATTTCCAGCCGTTTCAGCAAGACAAATTGGGCACCCAGCTCCTTTCCCTGAAGAATTGCCTCATCGACTGATTCAGTTATATACTTTCAAGGACGAAGTCGTTCTAGATCCCTTTGTTGGAAGTGGGTCAGCTTGTCTTTCGGCTATAACAGATAAACGAAATTATGTGGGATACGATATCGATTCTGGATATGTAAAATTAGCTGAAAAAAGGATTGCCAATCATACTAACCAATTACAGCTGTTTGAGTAATGACGCTGGCTAACAATCGGATGAACGACTGACTGAAAAAGCCTGGCCGTTTTTTGCTTTCTACAAATTTTGTTGTTTATCGATCTTTCTTCGCTTTTTAGCCATATATTGTTTGCTTTTTCATCAGGTTATCCTTGGTGTTAGGCCACAAATTCCAATGTTGAGAAAGCGATTGGCTACGAATTATCTCTTACCGATCTTTAAAGCACGTATCAGGTCTGGAAGGGCTGTTGCCCAAACCCGCATTTGAGATCAAGCTTATGTATAATAGAAATTTTACCTCAGTAAAATCAATAGAAAGTGTGGGTGTTAAAGAAAAAAACCTAAATAAGGGTCTATGCTCGGAGGGATTCTCATCTTTCTGACTAAAAGGTTGTTTTGATTTATGCTATTAGATAGCCAGAAATATCGGATAAAATCCTTGTTATTTAGCTTTTGGAACCTCAC
Source organism: uncultured Desulfobacterales bacterium (assembly GCA_964594355.1). GTDB lineage: Bacteria > Desulfobacterota > Desulfobacteria > Desulfobacterales > JAUVVS01 > JAUVVS01. Next base: position 925 of record CAZQOH010000373.1, on the reverse strand, counting down.
TGTTGAGGTTTTGACCAATCAGAGAGGAAATGGCCCTCATTATATAAACCATGATATAGTTTTTACGCTTGACGAATATGACTTACTATGCCACTATTGCAAAACAAACTTAGAACTCATTTTCAAAGAAGTAGAATATGAGGTAAGGCGTCCCAGACCTGTACCTAAAGGAGCAAAAGATTTAAAATTAGTAGATACTCGCACTTGGGCTGAAAAATACAAATTTGCTAATTGCCCACATTGCAAAGCTAAATATGGTAGAGGTTCTGGCTTAGAACCACCAAAAGTCCCTGGACCAGACGGAAATTGTTTCTGGAGAGCGCTAGATCTCATACCAGACGATAAAACCCTGGGAGACATTTTAATCTCCTTCTTTAAATCGCGTGATTCTGAATCAACCCTTCCAAAACCTGATTACAAAATTTTAAAAGTTATTACCACCACTTTAGATAATTATGATGTTGAAGGAAATACCTCCTCCCTGCGCTTATACTTAAAAGGTAAGGGCCCCAAGAAGGAAGAGGATACAAAATGCTTTATTGCCACTGCAGTATACGGTTCTTATTCACCAGAAGTAAAAATATTGAGAAAATATAGAGACGAACATCTCCTTAACAGCACCTATGGCAAAGCTCTTATATTTATATATTATCTTATTTCACCCCAAATAGCATGTTTTATACAAATGAATAAGACAGCGAGGTTTTTAACAAAGGTAATAATTTTAAAGCCAATTTTTCTATTAACTAAAGTTCAGCTTTCCCGCAGCCTCAAATAACTGTATGGAAGGGGGAGGACAGCTCCATTTTTAGCCTAACCTTGCTCTTGCAGCCGACAGCTAATCGCTGCGCCTGAAGAGCCCGTTGTCGAGGACGCTGCGCATCCTCGACAATGCGCTGCGGATTCCATCCACTGGCCGTGAGCC
>CAZQOH010000372.1:0-2944 GCA_964594355.1 uncultured Desulfobacterales bacterium | reverse complement strand
TTCTTCTCATGACCTTTGATTCAAAAAAAGACAACTGCAGTTTTTAGGTAAAATAATATTTTTTTCATCACAAATTTCCCTAATTGTATCGAGGTCTCCTGCGAACCCCAATGCATTGGTGATAAAAAGTGCGCGAATCTCCGTGTCACTCAGCCGTTCTATTAACTGGTGTGACATAACATTAAGAGTCGTTGGCTCACAATCAATGAGCACAGCCTGCAAACCAAGCTGTAATACGGGCATCAAATTGGTTGACCAAGTCACCGAAGATATTCCGACCCTGTCACCTTCTTTAAGCTTATCAAGGTTCTTTAGCGTCTGGAGCATTGTAAGATTTGCACTGCTGCCGCTGTTAAAAAGCACGGCGTTCTTTGCTCCTTGAAACGCCGCAAATTCCTCCTCGAACTTCGCACACTGCTCGTCCATGCTGAGCTTCCTTGCGCGCAGGATAAATTTAGCCAATTCTTCCTTGGTTTTCTGTTCATTAAGAAAAGTACTCTTCATTAAAGGTATCATGGCTACTCCTTGACCATTCTTTTGAGTTCTTTATATTCTTCTATTGTTTTTCTGATTCCTTCCTCCAAAGTAATTTTAGGTGTATATCCGAGCTTTTCCATATGAGAAACATCCAAACATTTACGTAGCATACCATCCGGTCTTGATGTATCCCAGAGAAGGCTTCCTTTAAAACCCGCCATTTGAGCAATCAGGACAGCCAACTGCTTTATAGAAACGTCCCCACCCCAACCAATATTTATAATTTGCGAGGAGTCATAGTTTTCCATCAAAAAAAGGATCGCTTCTGCAGCGTCATCAACATGCATGAACTCCCGTTTTGCCTTACCCGTACCCCAGAGGGTCACACTATTTATTCCATCATCTACGGCATCGACAAACTTTTTTACAAGGGCAGACAACACGTGTGAATTCAAAGGGTCAAAGCTGTCATTCGTGCCGTACAGATTGCACGGCATCACGCTAATCCCGGGGAATCCATATTGTTTTCGGTATAACTCGACCAGCTTGAGGCCCGCAATTTTTGCCAAGGCATACCCTTCATTTGTCGGCTCAAGGGGCCCGCTAAGTAAATAGTGTTCTTTCATGGGTTGAGGGCAATCCCGGGGATAAACACATGAACTGCCCAAAAAACAAAACTTCTTTACCTCGTTCAAAAAGGATTGATGAATTATATTGTTTTGCATAGCAAGATTTTCATACAAGTACTCCGCAGGATGATCGACGTTGGCCTGGATGCCTCCAACACGAGCCGCAGCTAAAAAAACGTACTCTGGTCGCTCTTTGTTAAAGAATTCTTCAACCTGCTCTTGTCGCGTTAGATCCAGGTGCTCATGGGGCCTAAAGATGATATTTTGGCAACCTTTTTCCAGAAGCTTTCTAAGGATTGCAGAGCCTACCATCCCGCGATGACCGGCAATAAATATTCTGGATTTCTTTTTCATAATTGGGTCTTTAAAAAATTTTTCGTCGCGTTTACAAACCCCATACTTAGCTTGGATGGAGCACTGAAACCGATTTCCAATTTCCGCTTCATGGTTGTGCTCAATTATGTGTGAAGCAACCACATGGGAACCTTGGGGCCATCCATTAGTTTATAATTTGTTCGTGTTTATTCTTTTAATTGCCAATTTTCCCAAACAAATTCATATTGAAATGTCAATTTATGTGTTTTATCTAATTTGTCTTGAATACTTCTCATCCTTCCTATGGCATTATAGACAAAATCGTGAAACTGAATTTGCAAATTTACTATATTGTAAACAAACCTTGTTTCAATTAAATGTTCAAGTAAGTCATATTCACCACCTTCAATATTCACTTTCATTAAATCAATCCTTTTTATATTATGCTGCATCATAAAATCAGTTGCTTTGACAAGGCAGATCTCTTCAACCCCTTTACCTCGATATATTGAAGAGCTATTATCTTCGTTAGAGATCTTTACTCTCTTATTTTCATCCGACAAACCATATTGATAGATCTTGATTTTATCATTTTTTGAAAGCCGCGATTCAATATTTTTGGCAAAAGATTCCACAGGTTCAAAACAATAAATAAAACAGCAATATTTAGAAAAAATATCACTTGACCATTGACCTTTGTATCCACCCAAATCAAAAACTACCGAATCTGGATATAAGTCATAATTTAGCCTTAAAGTTTTATCCCCATCAATAGCAAACCAGGATTCAGCCATCTTTTCCTTGTGCGATTTATATATTTTTTTCGAAATTCTGTTTATTATCATGGAGTATTTATCAAGGATTTTTCTTAATATCTTCCGCATTAGCCAATCATCTTTCGCCACTCAGGTGTTAAAAATAATAAACCCGCTTCCTTAGGTAAGCGCCGAGCTGTTAACTTTCCACCGTCAACAATATTAAACACCAAGCAATCTTCAACATAATCAAAAATATCAACGCTGTCAGAGCTTCCAATCCACAGACTAATATAATAGGAACCAGGATATAATCTTATATCCTTTAGAGTGACTGTTATATTTTCAATCTTTTTTAGATCGTTTAACTGAAATCCTGAATCATTATCAACCATATTACATAGTGGAATACCATCAGCTGTACGCAATTTAACTGCCATTTTAGGTCTTTTCATTTTTTGGAATTGTTCAATTTTAAAAGAAATATAAATATCGTCGCCTATAGAAAAGGATTGGCAAATTTCCCCTTTTTTATTAAGAATAACAGCATTTTTAAATCGATATAATCCATTTCCTTTTCGGGATAGATAATTGTCAAGATTAACCGAAGCATTAAATTGCTGGTTGCTCATAAGGTATAAATTCGTCACATGATTAACGTCTCCATATTCCTCAATTACACCACTATTTAACAAAATTCCTTGATTACATAGTTTATTCACTGCTGTCCGGTTAACTTTTTTGAAAAGCAAGTTAACTATATGAATT
>CAZQOH010000371.1:0-2959 GCA_964594355.1 uncultured Desulfobacterales bacterium | reverse complement strand
CCCATCAGCACATTAAAGTCCGTTTTTTCATCGTTGAGCACAACGGCCTGTATAATTGGGTTGCACATGGTTTCAAATTTCCCCGGAGAAATCTTTTGATCCTCTTGAATGTTAATCTTCTCCTTGGGAACCCGCCCGGTCTTGCAAATCACCGAAATCGTGTCAAAACCGTTTCCGGTAAAGATTTTTTCAACAATTTTTGCTTCTTTCCGAAGCCCCACGCAAAAGGCAAGGCCGAGACGTTTGTATTTCATTTTTTCTGCAAACTCCATCACTTCCAAAATCCTTGGCTTTAAGGGTTTTACGCGGGCGTACCCTTTTTCCTTGAACCCGTACCCTTCTCCTTCCTGGATGGAGGCCTGGCGTGCAAATTCTAAAATATCCGGCTTTTCATACTCTTTGAGGCAACCTTCAAAGAGGTCTGCCTTCGTGTCTGTCGGGCAAAACGACGGTGATTTGCCGTCTTCTTCTCTACACAACCGAACTTGCACATCAAATGGGCATTTTGCGCAATTGGACAATTCTTTTTTCATAATTCCTCCGAATCCTTATCCAAAACCATTCAAACCGCTTTGAGTATTTACCTGATCTCATAATATTGGGGTCTACCGGATTTCCATACACAATCATTAGTTTTTGATTAACTCGTTTCTAAAAAGCAAGTTCTTATAGTGGTAGGATTCTATTTGTGAAAATTCAAGATGTCTTGCCTTAATTGATACTTGGTATCAGATTAATAACATTGCAGATTACTTAAGGCAATCGCAAATATTTTGGGGTTCATGTTTTGCGGGGTGTAAGGCAGGAATCATGAATTTTGGTTCCAGGCTAATGATCTCTATACGCTTCCAAAAGCGGTGTGATATTTTATAACACCCGTTTTGCCCTTCAACGAGTTTTCCGTCAGTTCCAGAACCATAAATGCTTCATTAGGAACCTCATACTCTGACTTGATCCCGAATTTCACCGAAGGTAAAAAACCAAACCTGGGATAGTATTCAGCATGCCCGAGAACAACAACAGCACCATACCCTTGAGCCAGACAATACTCTAAGTCGATTTGGATCAATCGAGAGCCAATGCCTTTCTTCTGAAGTTTGGCAACTACTGCCATAGGAGCTAATCCCACAAGTTTTAAGCCTGAGTTATCTCCAATCAGCTCTACAGGCGTAAAAAAAATATGTCCTACTATCTCTTCACCCTCTTCTGCAACCAAAGAGATGTAAGGGATCCCACTGTCTCTAAGAGCATTTACCAAATTTGCTTCTGCCTCTGTCTCGAAGGCTTCAGCATTCACTTCCCAAATCTTTTCTATATCAGAATTTTTTTCTTTACGGATTTTCATAATTATTCGTTATTATCATCCAAACTGCAGATGTTTTAGTGAAGGAGATTAAACTCTTGAACTAAGATTTTCTATTCCTTTTCCCTCATTTCCCGCCAAAGCATGATAGCCAAAAATGCTGGTAAAATAATAGCGAAAATACTTGCCCATCTTGGAAGGTAAGTTCCGTTAATAATGATCTCCCAATTAAAGATAAAGCGCAGAAAATGTAAAAAAGCCACTAATGAGAAAATTAAAATTGCTATAAACGTAAACGGCTTCATGTTTCCTTTTTATTTTTAACGACGCTTAAATTCACGATTGCTTGCCTGTACCGATAGGCACTATCAAATCAATATCATTGAAGATGTGGTTTGCAAATCTCAAATTTGCGGGGTTTATTTTTTCTTCCCTTTTTTACCTTTGTTTTTCTTTTTTTTCTTTTTTTTCTTCTTTTTTCCTTTGGTTTCATCCAGCAAGCCCGTGTCACCTTTTTTTAGTTCATGGAACTCTTTTGAGCCGGGTTTAATTCCTAAATTCTTAGCTATGACCCCCCAACCTTTTCCCTTATTCGCCTCATATTCTTTTACGACTTCTTCCACAGGTTGGTTGGCGACTTGGAAAACCTTTAACGTCATATCGGCATCTTTAGTTGACATCCCAACTTTTTTAAGAACCCAATCAGCGGTTTCCTCAGGAATGTTGTATTTGCGGCTTAGCTTTTTTGCATGATCGCGAACATTTGACTTTGCAGTTTCTTCCAACACCTCAACTGATTTGCCAATTTCCGAATTGCCGGTCTGGGTTTTGTCAACAATATTACTCTGCGTATAAACAACCGGGGAATAACAAAAAACGATAGATAGAATTATGATTAGTATTTTTCTCATAGAGCACCTCCTTCGTTGCTAGACCTTGGAAAAAAATCGCAAGTCTTCCTTTTGTTTAGGTTAGATGCCCTTGCTTGAACGCCACGCAACGGTATCGCCAACGAACTTGATTTTAATTTGCTTGGCGGAGGACTCCCACATGCAGCTTTTCGTTTTCAGTACCGGTTCTTCGCATGTATCAGGTTTTCCCAGTATCCCAACGACTTCCTCGTAACTCATTCCAGTTTTGATTTTATCATAATTTTCTTTGTTGACCTTGCTGCATCCTGCAAGAGCCAATATTGAAAACACACATATCGCCAGCACCACCAGCTTTGTCATAGATACAATTCGTTTCATTTGCCTTTTTTCACCTCCTGTACTTTTGGATCAAGACCAAAAATTTAAACTTCAATTTGTTTCAATATATAGGGGTTGTAAGATTATTATTAAAATGCGAGATTCCTTGCCTGAAGTTACATCAGGGGGAAAATCGAGTCAATAGATGATAACAAACCCCAATCATTACTAAGCCGTCTTCGTTGAAAACGTTAGTCCAATCTATGACGTTGGTGGTTTTCGCTTACTATACAATACGAATATAACGCCCACAGCAAATATGGGTAAGCTTACACTATACGCAAGGAAAAGACCCCAATATGAAGTGATAAAGAGAAAGAGGAAGCCAGAGCATAAAAACAAGATTGCGCCAACTATGTAGCGCCAATTACCAAACATCACAAATCCTTTGCCTGAAGCAACTCTA
>CAZQOH010000370.1:0-2967 GCA_964594355.1 uncultured Desulfobacterales bacterium | reverse complement strand
ATTAGCTCGGAAGCTCAGACGCTGCATACATTCTTTGAAACGAAACGTTATTTTGGCAAACACTATACAATAACAATACTTCAAATTTTGGGATAAATTCTTCACTCTTCGGGCAAGCTTGACTCGTCCATTTGCGGAGCTTGTCCTCCATCGATCCCTGAATTCCGCATCTCCCATTCGATTAATTTTACTCTTGACAAACTCCGGGGCACCCCTTATAACTACTTTATAGCTAAATTGTAGTTAATTTGTAGCTAGAAATGGGAATCAGATGGTCGGATTCAGGTAATCTAAAAGGGGTAAAAAATGAGGTACGCAGAGACAGGGTTTAATTTAGAAATTGATCTATCCCGAGGAAGCATTGAGAGGGTAGAAACTGACCCAAGGTTAACCAAACTTCATCTGGGAGGTCTAGGTACTAACGCCAAGATATTATGGGATAGGGTTCCCCCTGAAGTTGAACCGTTTTCTCCTGATAATCTACTAATATTCAGCACCGGTCTTTTATGTGGCACTCCTGCTCCTGGTTGTAATCGTACCATTGTTTCCACCTTTTCTCCTCAGACTTTGTTAATGGCATATTCAATGATGGGGGGATTTTGGGCACCAGAATTGAAGTATGCCGGTTATGACAAAGTGATCATTCGCGGCAAGTCCCCAAATCTGGTTTATTTATGGATAAACGATGACAAAGTAGAAATACGTGATGCCTCTCATTTACAGGGTAAAGGCACTACTGAAACCGCAGGACTTATTAAAAAGGAGTTGAATAAGCCAAAAGCCCAGGTGGCTGCTATTGGCCTGGCCGGTGAAAATAGGGTCTATTTTGCTTCCATCGAGCAGGGCAGGTCCAGTGCCAGCCGAGGCGGAATAGGCGCCGTTATGGGAGACAAAGGGTTAAAGGCGATAGCTGTTCATGGAACAAAGGATGTCAATATTGCCCGACCGGATGAATTCATGGGGCTTTGCAACGAAGTGCTGGAATATATACAATTCCGAGCAGAAAATCCAATTAAAGGGGTACCACCCATTTTAGCCGGGCTTGGGTCACCGCAAGAGATGGCAGTTCATGATGAGGAGTGGCACACCACCAATTTCGCCTGGGGAAATGCGCGTCACCGGATAAAAGATTATTGGACCAAGGAAGTCGAAAAGAAATGGACGGAAAGCCTTGAAAACATGCGGAAACGGTTAATAAGTTGCCATAACTGTCCCATGAAATGCGGAGCAACAATTAACGTCCCAGGACTTCCAACTTACATGATGAAATGCTACTCGAAACTTACTTATACAATGGCGGCCATGACAGACCTGGATTTTGGTTTTAGAATCGCCCAGCGTGCTACGGAGTATGGAGTGGATGCATTCTCAGCCCCGCAAGTTATGGCCTTCGCCCTTGAGCTTTATGAAGCCGGCATTTTGACTGACCAGGACATGCCTGGAATGCCGTCCGATAACGAGGAGAGATTTTTGTGGTTACTTGACAAAATTGTTCGGCGAGAAGGGATTGGAGATGTTTTGGCCAATGGTACTCATTGGGCGGCCCAACAGATTGGTAAGGGCGCAGAAGCATATGCTCATAATAACATTAAGAGACATGAGCAGCTGCCTCTTAAGCTGGGAATGCTGAATCCCATTTATTTCCTTATGTATTCTACCGGCGAGAAGATAAACATTACCCAAATTGAAGGGAATTTCCCTCAGGCGCCTTTTGCTAGGAGAGAGGATAGAGAAAAGTTTGTAAAGGATTGGTTCCAGGTTCCTGATGAAAAGTTTAAGCAATATTTTTTGGACTGGGATCCACGCGGAGAAAACTCAATTCCATATTACCCAACTATTGAAGCAACATGTGAAATTGTGGACTGGCAAGAGAAAATGCACTACATTGATGACGCCACCGGGATGTGCGCCGGTTTGTCATCATTTCCCATAAAGCCTCCGTATCATATACACAATTTACCGACTTTAATCTCATCAGCGACCGGGATCGATATGGATGAAGCCGGACTATCGCAAACAGCCAAGAGGAACCGAAGTTTAGTTAGAGCCGTTAATATAAGAAGAGGCATGAGGAGAAAAGATGATAAGCCTCCAGAGGACCATTGGAAGAAAAGATTTCCCGAGCTTGAAGCTAAGCTTTTAGATGAGTATTACAAATTTAAGGGGTGGAATAATCAGGGTATTCCTACTAAAGAATCTTTACATGATTTGGCTTTGGATTACGTGAGCGAAGACTTCCTACAGAGGGGGATCTTGGCGGATGATGAAGATACTCCTTCTAAAGAAACTTCGGCCAAAAAAGAGGAGAAATAGAGTGGAGGGGGAGAAAAAAAAGAAAATAGTTAAAACAATAAAAGTTGATGTTGATAAATGCAATGGTTGCCGGGCCTGTGAGGTAGTCTGCTCCGCCTTTCACGCTACGCCAAAATATAGCAGCAATAATCCGACGAGGTCTCGTATTCGGGTGATTCATGAACCACTAAAAGACATATATGTTCCTGTATACGCGGGTGAGTATACTGAAGCCGAATGTATGGGTAGAGACAAATACACGATTGACGGAAAGGAATACGACGAGTGTGCCTTCTGCAGGGCTTCCTGCCCATCTAGAGATCTTTTCAAAGAACCCGATTCCGCTCTCCCTCTAAAATGCGATATGTGTGAAGACGACCCGCCACAAAAAGAACCCTTATGTGTTCAGTGGTGTATAAATGATGCTCTGACTTACGAAGAAAGGGAAGAGGAAGTAGAAGAAGAAGTGGAGCAGGAGGATCTGGAGATAGGATTGGAAGCATTGGAAAACAAATATGGATTGGACAAGATAATGGATACAGTTGCCCGAATGTCAAAGAAGGGCTAAATCGTTTCCAGACGGACACTATACCGGTTGTCAAAAATATGTTCCGATTGAACAGCGTCTGAACTTCCGAGCTCATCGTGGGTACAATTTGAAGCGTTCTACGGCTC
>CAZQOH010000369.1:0-2967 GCA_964594355.1 uncultured Desulfobacterales bacterium | reverse complement strand
TGTCATTTGGTATTCGAATTTGTTTCGGATTTCGGATTTAGATATTCGAATTTTGTCTGAACATGACTTTTCGTTCAGGCACTAATTAAATAATAAAATGATACAGTTACCAAAGGAAAATAAAAAAATAGGATGGTGGATACCTGGGGATGTTGAACCTGAAAAGGGTAATCATATTATCAAGACCTCACTTTTACAGGTTTCACGTCCATTATTTCTGGTAAATCTGGATGGTCAAATTGCAATCGGTCGGGGAGGAAGAGTTGTAATTGGTGATACTAGTCAATCCAAACAGTCTGAATCCGAGGGTTACCCCCTTTTAGCATATGTACCTCCGCTTCATCCTAAAAATTTGGGCAATCCGTACTTCAAGAAGAGACATAATCTTCATTATGCCTATGTCGCAGGTGCCATGGCAAACGGCATTACATCTGTTAAAATGGTTGAAGAAATGGGGCGCACGGGAATGATAGGTTTCTTTGGATCCGCAGGTCTTTCCATTAATCAAATTAAAGATGCAATAGACAGATTGAAGCACAGCATGAATAACATTCCTTTTGGTTTTAATCTGATTCACAGCCCTAACGAACCTGATCTTGAAACTGCGGTGGTTAATCTTTACTTAAATGAGGGGATAAGTCTGGTCAGCGCAGCGGCATATATGGATCTAACCTTACCCATTGTCCTATATCGTGTAAAAGGAATCCATCGTGATGGAAAGGGTAATATAATTTGCCCCAACAAGATTATTGCAAAAGTCTCAAGGGTTGAAGTAGCCAATAAATTTTTTTCGCCGCCACCTCAAAAACTACTGAAACAACTTATAGACAGCAATTCGATAACAAAAGAAGAAGCCCTCCTTGCCGGCGAAATACCAATGGCTGAAGATCTGACTGCAGAAGCCGATTCAGGGGGCCACACTGATAACAGACCTGCCATTTCATTATTCCCCACCATACTTGCCTTGCGTGATGAAATTATTCAAAATTATGGGTATCAGGAGCCCATTTGTGTAGGTCTTGGAGGAGGAGTCGCTACGCCATATTCAACAGCCGCCGCATTTGCAATGGGTGCTGCATATGTTCTTACAGGATCGATCAACCAGTCCTGTGTTGAAGCCGGAACGTCTGAGGCTGTTCGTTACATGCTTGCAGAAGCCGGTCAAGCCGATGTGACCATGGCGCCTGCTGCAGATATGTTTGAATTGGGTGTAAAGGTTCAGGTATTAAAGCGTGGGACCATGTTTCCTTTCCGTGCCGGAAAACTGTATGATCTTTATTGCCGATATAACAGCCTGGAAGATATTCCCGAAAAGGATAAAGCAATCCTTGAAGGAGACTTTTTCAGATGTAGTCTCCAGGATGAATGGGAAAATACAAAGGGCTTTTTCACCGAACGAGATCCAAAGCAAATAACACAGGCGGAAAGAGACCTCAAACACAAGATGGCCCTTGTTTTTCGATCCTATCTCGGCCGTTCTTCAACTTGGGCAAATACTGGAGAGCCTTTAAGAAAAATAGATTACCAGATATGGTGCGGGCCGGCCATAGGCGCTTTTAACCAATGGACAAAAGCGTCTTTCCTTGAAAAACCGGAGAACAGAAAAGTTGTTACTGTTGCGATGAATCTTCTTTATGGTGCTTCCGTGCTTACACGTGTAAACTTTTTACGCAATCAAGGCGTTTCACTTCCCGACGATATTGGGCAATTTAGCCCCATGGATCTTTCAAGAATACATGAGCTTTTAGGCGCTTAGCACCCAATTTCATAAATATGGTAATTTATAATAACGACTAACCACAGAGCACACAGAGGACACAGAGAAAATAAAAGTTTATTATATTATGGTCCTCTCTGCGCAATCTGTGATCTCTGTGGTGATAAAAAAAGATTAAGATTATCCAACCCCGATTTTCTTGCGAAAATTATTATAAAATACTGTGATATCCAGCATTTTAGCGCTATTCATATCAATAGCTTCAAGCTCGTTTCTTTGTGGAATAATTGATGTTTCCATATAGCGCTCTTCTCTTATCTGAAAACCTTTATAATTAGTCGGTTCATCGGAAATTATCCCACGGATTTTATAGAAAAAGTTGTAATTATTATTTTGGGAATGCTTTTCTTGTATTATAAATATCTTATATGTTTTTACTATTTTTTCAGCGTCTTTTGGGAGATTTGCTTTATCTTCAAAATCAAAATAAAAGCCTTTATCTACCAGCCAATCTTGTAAGTCCTCAAGAATTTGCTTCGCCTCCGGGATTGTATATTTAAGATCGGCCACCAAATGACCGCCGAGGCCGACTTTAAATGCATCGTCAAGTTTATACTGCCTTGCATATCCGGATTGTTTCCCACCCAAAGGATCAGGTGGAAGAAATTCTCGAGACCATCTCTTCCACTTTGCAAGGTTTATTTCTAAATTTTTAGAAAGTTCTCTATTTGTATAGAATTTTATCAAATTTGCCTCTTTATTAAGTTGTTATATCAACTTAACAACTATAATTTTTCTTGTCAATGCTTGAAAATGTGTTATTTATGTATTATATGTAATCGTTCAGGAGTTCAAGGTTCAGCGTTCAAAGGTTATCGTTCAATAAAATCCCTACATTTTCATTATGATACGGTCATAGTGCATAAATTAAGAACTTTGGTTTATTTATTTTAAAGCACGAGATTTTTTACTCCTTTAATTAAACCATAATGGCAGGTAATAACTATGAAACCCGACGAAAAGCAATTAATTCAAAGAACACCCATTGCTATTATCGGCATGGGTTGTTTCTTTCCAAAATCTTCAGGGTTGAAAGAATATTGGCGTCTTCTCTTTCGAGGCGAAGACGGAATAAGAGACATCCCAAAAACACACTGGTCATATGAAGATTATTTTGACGAGGATCCCAAAAAGCCTGATCACGTTTACTGTAAGCGAGGTGGGTTTTTATCTCCGGTCCTATTTGATCC
>CAZQOH010000368.1:0-2987 GCA_964594355.1 uncultured Desulfobacterales bacterium | reverse complement strand
TTGGCGGGTTATTTGAAATGAGCAAGGGTGGGTCAATTCTGATGAGCGTCAAAGACAACAATATGTTTTTATGGAAAAATTTGTCTCATAGCAGTGATAAAACCACTCTGAGAGATATCGAATTGCACATTTTCTTATGCGTGATGCACATGATTTTGTGCAAACGCTATAACTCGTTAAAAATATTACTTGAATTATATAAAAGCTCATAATAATTATCAAAACATCCTGCAATATTACTACAAAACATATGATATCACGATGCATATCCACTAAATATCCTGAAATTTAACCGTTTGCATGCAGTATAAAATCGCCATTAAATTTTAATGATACCAAACAGGCGGTGATAACCTTATAGCCGGGTGTAATATTACGTGGCTGTGGTGATACGAATATGCTTTTGGAATGAATTATGCGCGTGCTTGGTTTTGGGCTGTAATGATGGGGATGATAGTGGGGCTTGTTTATATATGCATGCCATAGAGATAGTCTATGAATGAATCTCTGGATAACCACTATCGGCTCGGAGGTAGTCGGTGTTTTACTGGATATCATTATAGAGGAAAGTAAAGGGAAATGCCTGTCTATGCTGCCATAATGTTTACTATTTCTCAATTTGTAAAAGCATTTTTTATGACACAATTCATTGTTGACATATAACAACATTCTGTTTTAACTTACCAAAACAGCTAATAAGGGTTTTGCCGCTACCACAAACTCGACCTGATTGCATTCACACCCCTTATCGTTACAGAAGCTTTGTTAGCGACTATGACATATTGATACCGTAGGTTTGGCCATTAGACTAATCATTAGGAGCTATGAATATGGCTGTGCCTGATATAATTATTAAATTAGTTGAAACTTTCGACTATAATATTGATGCCTATAAAAAGGGTCGATACAAAGAAACACAGGTACGCCGCGAATTCATTGATCCTTTTTTTGAGGGATTAGGTTGGGATATCTCAAATAAGCAGGGTTTTGCAGAAGCCTACAAAGACGTTATTCATGAAGATACTATTAAAGTAGGGAAAGCAACTAAAGCGCCTGATTACTGTTTTCGTATTGGAGGCATTAGAAAATTTTTTGTTGAAGCAAAAAAACCATCAGTTAATATCAAGAAAGACACTCATCCAGCCTACCAGTTGCGGCGATATGCCTGGAGTTCCAAGCTACCTCTTAGCATCTTAACTGACTTTGAAGAATTAGCCGTTTATGATTGCCGCGTAAAGCCTACCAAAACAGATAAAGCCTCTCACTCTCGAATACTATATTTAAAATACAATGATTACATAAGCCGGTGGGATGAAATAGCGGGAGTCTTTTCACGAGAAGCGCTACTGAAAGGATCTTTTGATAAATATATAGAATCAAAGAAAGCAAAACGTGGCATTGCCGAGGTTGATACAGCTTTTTTACACGAAATCGAGCGGTGGCGTGAACTTCTAGCTCGAAACATTGCTTTGCGTAATCAGCATCTTTCTCAACGCGAACTTAACTTTGCCGTTCAACGAACCATAGATAGAATTATTTTTCTTCGAATTTGTGAAGACAGGGCTATTGAACCCTATGGCAAACTCCTGGAGTTAAAAAATGAAAAAAATGTTTATGATCAGTTATTTCAACTTTTTTATAAAGCTGACGACAAATATAATTCAGGTTTATTTCACTTTAAAAAAGAAAAAGGACGTGAAGACACCTTTGACCGCCTCACCCCTGGCTTGTCTATTGATAATAGGATTTTAAAAGACATATTCAAAAATCTCTACTATCCCGATAGCCCTTATGAATTTTCTGTACTTCCTGCGGATATATTAGGCCAAGTTTATGAACAATTTTTAGGAAAAGTTATTCGCCTAACCCCTTCCCACCGGGCTGTTATTGAAGAAAAACCTGAAGTTAAGAAGGCAGGGGGTGTTTATTATACGCCCACACATATAGTCAACTACATTGTCAAAGAAACATTAGGGAAGCTTGTAGAATACAAAAAGCCAGGGCCAAGAGGAGCTGTGAGCAAACTAAAAATATTAGATCCAGCATGTGGTTCTGGATCTTTTTTAATTGAAGCTTACCAATATTTACTGGACTGGCATCTTAACCAATATGTAAAAGATGATCCGAAAAAGTGGGCTAAAGGTAAAACTCCAAGACTATATCAAACCTCTAAAGGAGAATGGCGGCTTAATACTGACGAACGAAAGCGCATTCTATTAAACAATATTTATGGAGTTGATATCGACCCACAAGCTGTTGAAGTAACAAAACTTTCTCTGTTGCTTAAAGTTTTAGAAGGGGAAAATGAGCAGACCATTGGAAAACAGATAGCATTATTTCAAGAGCGTGTTTTGCCTGATTTATCAAATAATATTAAATGCGGGAATGCACTTATTGGGCCTGCTTTTTATAGTGACCAGCAAATGAATTTGTTTGATGAAGAAGAAATACATCGAGTAAATGTCTTTGATTGGGAGTCAGAGTACCCTGATATTATTATTAATGGTGGCTTTGATGCAATAATAGGCAACCCCCCTTATCTTGGCAGAGCTACAACATTTTCAGATAGTGAAAAACAATATATAAATTCATATTTTACTTCATCCGAAGGCAAATATGAACTTTACCATTTATTTTTAGAAAAGGGAATTAGACTGATTAAAAAAGAGGGGTTTTTGTCGTATATAACACCACAGACATGGCTATCAATTAAGCAAGCTACTAAATTGAGAAAATTCATATTAGAGAATACTAATCCGTTAAAAATTGTTTCAATTAGACAAAAGGTTTTTAACGTTTCTGTGGATAATGTGATTTCTGTATTTAAATATTCAAAGAAAAGCCAACCAATTAAAATTTATGAAGTAAAAGCTAATGATCATTTCAAAGAAAAAGTTAAAGAACCTATAAATGTAATAAACAAAAAGCATATATCCTAAAACCTGCATTTAAAATTATATAAAGCCTTGATAAACATGTGTAAGCAT
>CAZQOH010000367.1:0-2995 GCA_964594355.1 uncultured Desulfobacterales bacterium | reverse complement strand
GAACAAATTATTTTTGACATATTTCAACCTCTAATCTATTTTATTTGGAACTAAGTCCTCATTAAATTGTGATGAATTCGTAAAAAGTCAAATTCATCAAGTGGTTAGTGTTTATTATTTAGTGTCCATCCGGAACTGGTAGATTTTGGTTCAAGACAAGGCCGCAGTCCTTTTGCGACCGCAGTCGTAGTGGGACTACGTCGAGGATCGCAAAAGGGCGAGAACGCCGTCTTGGGCCAAAAGATGCCAGTTCCGGATGGACACTATTTGGTTTTTTGTATCCCACACAACCTCAAACATCGATCGGCTTCTCTTTTGGCCTGTTCCTCCATAAAGCCTAAATCAACCTCTTTGAAACTCCTCTTTCGCTCATCAAGCATGATCTGTGGCATTGGTTCTCTATCCTTTGATTCAGCATCCTCGGATGTGAATTCAATCCCTTTCCAGTCACTTTTGAGCAAGGCACCCATATCCTCGCCACTCAAATAACTATTTATGGATTTGGCCACCATCTTTCCAAAGGCAACCGCTTCCACCACAGTCCTGGGACCTGAAACAACATCACCGCCAGCAAATACTCCTGGCATATTGGTAACCCCTGTCTGTGGATCGGTTATTATAAGGCCTCTATTAGATGTATCAATTTTCCATCCTTGAGATATAGACTCTAAATCGGGCGCCTGGCCAATTGCCGATATCACCGCGTCTGTCTTAACAACAAATTCAGACCCTTCAACCGGTACCGGCCTCCGCCTGCCTGATTCATCAGGTTCCCCTAATTTCATGCGGATACATTCAACACCGGATACTTTTCCATTCTCACTTAAAATTTTCATGGGTGCGGTAAGAAATTGGATATCAATGTCCTCCTCGATGGTCTCATCAACCTCCCACGGACTTGCCGGCATTTCCTCACGGGTTCTACGATACAGGATGGCCACCTCCTTAAAGGCCAGACGTTTGGCCACGCGGGCGCTATCAACAGCCGAATTTCCTCCGCCAATAATAACCACACGACCTTTGGCTGAAACCGGGTTCCCCAGGTTAACATCCCTTAAGAACTTTAGACCGTCAAATACGCCCTCCAGATCATCCTCTCCCGGTATTCCAAGTTTCAGAGCTTTATGACATCCAACACCTATGAAAATCGCTTTATAATCCTTCTTAAGATCGGCAAAGCTGATATCTTTTCCTATTTCACAATTGAGTTTAATCTCTACGCCCAATTTTTTAACAATATCTATTTCGGCTTTGAGAATATCTCTTGGGAGACGAAACTCCGGAATTCCTACCGACATCATCCCGCCTTCCACAGGAAGTTTCTCGAAGATTGTAACAGGATAGCCCTCAATAGCCAGATAGTAGGCGGTAGTTAAACCAGCCGGCCCTGCACCGATGATAGCAATCCTTTCCTTCTTTTCATCCTTTATTTCGGGAATATAAGGAGCCTCCAAAGAAAGATCCACATCCGCTAAAAACCTTTTGAGAACTTCTATTGCTATTGGCTGATCAATATTACTCCTGTTACATTTGGTCTCACAGGGATGGGGGCAAACGCGACCGCATATTGCCGGGAAAGGCATCTCTTTTTTAATCAGTTTTAATCCTTCGGCGTATTTTTCCTGGGAAATGGCATTAATAAATCCAGGTATACTTATATGGGCCGGGCAATTGGCTTTGCAAGGACCGGTTCCCCACTGTTCAAAGTCGGCAGGATCTACATTGCCTTCTTTTATAGCCAGGGCACGAAGGGCATCTACAACGCTGCTAAACTGTACATTCTGGGGACATACAAAGGCGCAGGAATCGCAATGGGAACAATACCAAAGAGCCTCTGAGTTGAGCAGCTTGTCCTTTAATCCCATTTTAATCATATGGATAATTCTTCTGGGGTCAAAAGCCGGTTCAACTTTGCTTACCGGGCATACACCCGTACATGTCCCACAGTCAAAACACCTGTTGGCAACCTCGCCGCCTGGCATGGCTGTTACTTCAAATTTAAATTGATGTTTCAAATCGTTCTTGGTTACTGTCAAGGGATACTCCTTTAGTAATTTACAGGTATCGTTAAATAGTTGAGTGGAAAAATAAATTCTGAGTTTATATCTATATCCTAAGCTGCTGACTCTGTAATTTTCTTCTCCTGTTTTTCCATCTCCTTTACGATCATTTCGTTGATTTTTTCAGACATTTTAGCTTCAATCAGTTCAGGGGTATACCCGCCCTCTTTTCGTAGTTGCTGGGTTAGCTTACCAACCCGTGTCCGGATTCTTAAATTTTCTACAACAGATTTACTTGCCAATAGCTTTGATTTCAAATCTTCAATTGGGATACCTTCGGCTTCTCCTAAAGGCCCCATCTCTTTCATTTGATTCGTGAATTTTGTTATCAGGCTAACATATAGCGGCGCCTCGGCAGCCGAGGCCCACTCCAGGGCAAGTCTTTCCGGTTTTACACCGGAGATCTCCAAAACTTTTTTGGTGAATTGTGCTATTAATATGGCATCGTAATTACCAACCTGGTAATGACATTCGTTAAGCTGTCAACCGCCAACAAAAACAGCATCAGCCCCCACATGGAAAGCGTCAATAACAAACAAAGGATCAATTCTTCCAGTGCACATGATCCTGATTGGTCTGATATTTGGCGGGTACTGGAAACGAGACACACCTGCTGAATCTGCTGCAGCATAACAGCACCAATTACAAAGAAAGCCAAGTATCTTTGGTTCAAAGTTTTCTTTAGCCACGCTTAACTCCTGTTTGAATTTAGTTCTTATTAGTAATTTTTGTACATTTTGTATCAAAAAACTATTGTTTCTAACAAGCCGCAATAAATATGAAATCCGAAATCCGAATATCGAAATTCGAAACAATATCTAATGACAGAAATCCAAATTAGCAAAACAAATTAGCCTCTATAGGTCGAAATAGCTTCTTTAGCGTTTTGAACATTTGAGCATTCTAATTTAGGATTTGTTTCGTATTTCGAATTT
>CAZQOH010000366.1:0-3019 GCA_964594355.1 uncultured Desulfobacterales bacterium | reverse complement strand
CCAAGAACGCTTAATCAAATGTCCCCAAATTGATTAGCTCGGAAGTTCAGACGCTGGTCAATCGGAACATATTTATGACAACCGGTATATGCAATGAAATTTACTGAAAGTCGATTCCCACTTTTGCAATAGACGAACTTTAATCAGAAAGAGAGGTATACTATGCAACTTACCATCAATGTAAAAGATGTTGAGTGGTGGTTTTGGGCAATAACATTAGTTTTTATAATTCTTGCCCTGATAAGTTGGGTACCGGGTTATTATATTGTCATGGCATTAAGTGGTATTCAGATTCTGTATTTTACAAAGAAAGAAGGTAGCTTAAAGGCCTTTCCCACACAGGTGCGAATTGCCTATTTCGCAATCACTTTATTTGGTCTATGGGTGGCGATCCGATTTCCTCTATATGTATTAATACTGATAGGTACCATAATGGTAACATTTACCGGTCGCTGTGCTATCGCACTTGTGTTGAAAATGATGCCGTGGAACCGAAACGTAGCTCCGGGTGCCTCGTGCGAGATAAAGTCTGAGAGCCCTTAAACGGATTTTCGGATGGTGATACAGATGAAAAAGTTTCTTGTTGCGGCATTTCCTATAATTTCGGATGGTAAAAAAGCTTAATAGCGTCGGGTACTTCAGAGAGGGGACCTTTAAAGTCCGGTTCCGGGATATTCTCAATCCTAAGCCTTTCTAAAACCTCACTTGTGTCAACCTTTACCCTCCATTCATCCTTACTGTCGTTGGTCAGATAGGTCTTCATACCGGCATTCGCTGCAAGCATGTCATTAACCGGGTCGTTACCGACCATCATACAGGCCTCTGGCGGTTCATTGATTTTTTGGCTGATCTGTAGATAATACTCGATCCTCGGTTTACAGAACGACATGTTCTCGATGTGGGTTACCATTTCAAGTGGCAGATGCTCCAAACCGGCCCAGGCCAAACGTTTCATGTGGACATTTAGGGGAAATATCGGGTTTGAGGCCAGCACCAGCTTTAAATCAGTCTGAACGATGTTATCCATGGTTTCATGCAAATCATTTGGTAATTTACAGTTTACTTCCAGTTTGTTGAACTCGGTCTCATAAAAAACTAAAAACCGGTTCCACAGTTCATCTTTCCGGTCCTTATACCCTTGGGCAAAGGCCTCCATGAAGTATTCGGCATTGGTCACTTCACCGTTGCTTTGCACCAGAGCTTTAATCGCGTCAATTAGCCGTTCCATGAATTTTTCCGCAGGCATGATGTCGGCGAACAGCTTTTCTATCTCTCGGAAATAACCCCGGAAAAACCTGGCTTCATCATATAAAATCAGGGTATTGTCTAAATCAAATAAAATGGCTTTCAACATGTTTTCGATGTTTCTCCTCCATTCAGCATTTTATAGCGATTATCATAGAAAAGTCCTTCTGAGACCTTTCAGCCGGCCATTAACTTTTCTACAACTTTATATAATAGGGAACATTCTGAGTACACTTATTCTAATATTCGCATAGATATCATAATTCAAATCAAAAAAGAAGAAAATTGCTTCCTATCCATAAGTATTTACAACCCGCCGTTTTCTATGTTAAGATTATCTGAAAAGTTGACGTCAGAAAATTTTAATTTTTAGATCTCAACTTGTGAAAAAATTTATTGAAGAATAGGTGCTGAGACCTTATCGGAGGCTTGGGGCCGGCAACAACCCCAGGCAACCCGACCTTTTTGGGAAAGGAGGATTACTGTGGCAAAACATATCGGAATCGTAGCATGCAGTGCAGAGGGAGCAGCTCTCTGTTATCGAACTATATGTACAGAAGCACCCCTTCAAATGGGTGAACACATGCATCCCGAAATAAGCATGCATACTCATCCACTTGGAGAATACATGGTGCATATACGTGCCGGAAACTGGAAAGACGTTGCTGAACTTATGTTGTCATCGGCTAACAAAGTTTTCGAAATAGGAGCAAAATTTGCTATTTGCCCCGACAACACTATACATCAAGCGTTTGAATTCGTCACTGAAAAGTCGCCCATACCTTGGCTTCATATTGCTGAAGCGGTGGCTGAAGAAGCCCAAAAGAACGGATTTTCAAAACTTGCCATCTTGGGAACAAAATATCTAATGGCTGGTCCTGTCTATCCAAAGACTTTGGACAAATTCGACATTTCATATGAAATACCAGGTGAAAATGATCGAGAACAGATTGATAAGATAATATTTAATGAACTTGTAAACAGTATATTCACTGAAAAATCCAGACTATATTTTAACGAAGTCATACAAAAGCTTAAAGAACGTGGATGTGATGCAGCTATTCTTGGATGTACGGAAATTCCGTTAATAGTCAATCCAGATGATTGCCCCTTGCCAACATTGGATTCTACTCGGCTGCTTGCACGAGCGGCATTAAGAATTGCGAAAGCTAAAGAAGCATAATTATGAGGTTCTTCTCCAAATTAGTTGGAGAAGAGGGTCCAAGGATTCCAGGGGTCAAGGATTCAAGGGTTTGTTTTTTAAAGACTTTATCAGCGCTTTTAACATTATCCTTCTGCTATATTTGAAGGAATAGAAACAACCGATCTTCTTATCTGTGAAGTTAGACCGTATCTTTCTTCCTTTGGGAATTTTGCTGTTATTCTATATATCTCTAAACAGAGTTTGTATGACTTTTGCCAGACTTTCAAATCTTTGTAATTCTTTAGCATTTCACTCGAACCCTTGAATCCTTGACCCCTTGTACCCTCTGGGATAACGCCTGTTCAATTGGAAATAACACATTTGTTTTGCCTTAATTAACTATAACTAATCGGGAGATGATCCCTAATTTGTAATAACTAAACCGCAAAGTCAATAAGGTTAAAAAGAAAAAGAAAGAGAGCAAGACGTCTAAATATTTACAAATTAAATATAAAAGAAACATGCCGAAAATTATAAGACGTATCAACCATTTGAATTAACAAAGCAAATATTTTGAGTCAAGGTATTTTTAGTTTTCTTTAAGTTAGGTTAAAATTGTCGTTTGCAATA
>CAZQOH010000365.1:1683-3020 GCA_964594355.1 uncultured Desulfobacterales bacterium | reverse complement strand
CAATCCTCCAATTAAATCGTTCTCCGCTCTCTGCGGTGAAAATCCGCGATCCCTAAAGCCCATATGTCCTAATAAAATATCTGTGTCAAATCTTGACGGTCTGTTGCAGGTTTATTGCCTAAATCGTAAATCTCTGAAAATTAAAGGTTTATAACCGAAATCGCAACCTCGATTACTTTCAATCATACAGGAAAAGACGCCGGAGAGCAAGTTGTATTTTGAATGGATATTAAGGTCAGGAAGTTTAACAGAAAATTAATTATAAATTTGGAATCGGACAATGAGATAACTTGATAATGCTACAATGATGGATGAGTTTGCAATATGTAATTAGCCTGTATTTCTCATGAAGAATTTACCCTAAAAATGATATCTTCAGATTACAGTTTGTTTAGCTATATAAAATTTATAATCTATATAATTACTTGATATTTCAGTTATTTTTTGTATTATTAATCATAGGATAAATTCTTCATGAGAAATGCGGGTTAGAAGCCTTCGATTTGGTTGGGAAAGTAGTCCTCACACGTCCCCTCCCGATATACATCGGCCGTGGAACAGTGCAGACCGCCGCCAAACGCACTCACATCGATAAACGGTACCGGAATGACTTCAAGTCCAAGCTTGTTGAACTGCTCCATCTGTTTGATTTCCTGGGCATCGACGCAGATCGTTTTCGGATCGAGCATCAGCGTATTCATCGAAAGCCACTGACTGCAGAATGACAGCGGAGGGTATCCGTCCAGCGCCGGTTCGGCACATTCGACAACTTCCCAGTCATTTTTCTCAAAGAACTCGAGCATTTTCGGGTTTAGCGGTCTCCGCTTGCGGTTTCTGAGTGCCAGTCCAGGGCGCAGTACGACAAACGTGGCGTCTATATGGATCGGGTTGTCCTCCAAGAACCAAATGGCATGAATCCTATGTTTTGGAAAATGGCGGCGCAGCCAGTCAATTCCGGCTTCGTTGGTAACCGATGAATGGTATACGAAAATGTCTTTGCCGGCGCGCCCGATGTCAGCAGCGTCAAAGCAGGGTTCTTTTTCCGTCAGAACCCAATCCCGTTCATGGATGGCTTTTTGTTTCTCTTCCTCGCTTTTTTTATCCCACTCGCGCCAGTAATTCGGTTTGTAGTTATCATCGGCCAGACGTGGTTTGGGTGCTGCTTCCCACTTAAAGTTGGGATCTTCTTTGAAATAGCGTTCCAGTAGGGGACGGTAGCAGAGGTACTCATACCAGCGTGCGCGTTGCGACATTGTCGCTTCCAGAATTTCATTACCGATGGTCAGCAGCACGTCCCGTGGAGGCATGCAGCCGAACATTGATTTCTGTGTCCAGTC
>CAZQOH010000365.1:0-1583 GCA_964594355.1 uncultured Desulfobacterales bacterium | reverse complement strand
GTCAACCCGGATCCCGCGACTTTCAAGCAATTTGGCGAAATTATCCAGCTGTTCATTGGCTTTTTCTTCCATCTCCTTTGGTAATGTGCCATAGGTTCCCAGCGGAAACCCATGGTCGGGCCAGTCGCGCTCCATGGCCGGTTCGGGAGCCTGAACCACGGTACCGTCGGCGCGACCGACGATTACGTGCTTTAGCGGATCCCATTCATTCCAGGAACTGACAATGGTTTTACGCGATTCATTTTGTTCATTCATCACAGCCTCCTTTTATATCTACAATTTATTTCCACAGCATCCAAGAACATTCCCTCAAGCGTATTTCCTCGTACATTTAAATTTTTGTGTTACTAATCGTAGAATAAATTCTTCATGAGAAATGCGGGATAAGGCTCTTTGTGCTAAAATTAAAGAACTCGACCTCGCTATGCTCGGGACTCAAACATCTTCAATTTTTATCCCGCTATCAGCAGGACTTCACCTAGAACGCTTAATCAAATATCCCCAAATGAATTCGCTCGAAAGCTTAGACGTTGCATACAGTCTTTCAAAGGTCTCTGAACCGGGGTAAGAGAAAGGAAATTTCTATCACTTCCTGACTTTTTTCAATTCTTTTTCGATTACAGCCTGGAACCCTTTAAGGTTACGATTCTTTAAAAGCCTGCCGTTGATAAAGATTGATGGTATGCCTTTCACACCCACGCCGATACCGATCCGAACATCTTGGTTGATCTTCGCCAGCAACTTGGGATCTTTGGTATCTTTTTCAAACTTGTCCATATTTAAACCCAGACCGACAGCGATTTCTCGAATCTTTTCATCATTTAGTCGATTGTAATAACTGAAAAGCTTATCATGAAACTCCCAGAATTTTCCCTGTCTGTCAGCTGCAAGTGCAGCAGCAGCGGCCGGCTTGGCGAATTTATGGCTTCTGAGTGGAAAGTTCATAAACACGAGTTTTACTTCCTTTGGATATGTCTCGAGCACCTGCTCAAGTAAAGGCAAAAGCCTCGCACAGTAAGGTCACTGGAAATCGCTGAAAACAGCGATCCACACAGGTGCATCAACCGGCCCCCTGAAAGGGGATCCTGAGATATCTATATGGTGGATAAACTCAAGAGTAATAACCTGGACCGTCTTATTCTTCCGGCTGGTGAGTAAAAGTATGTCTTCCTTAGGACCGGTATCGATTCCATTCACGTGATTCCCGACTGCAAGTTCTTCCTTTAGTTTGCCATTCGCGGAATAGATAAGGATGCTCCCCTGGTCGGTAAGAACAAAAATCCATTTACCATTGGAGGAAACCGCTATATCAAGTGGTGACTTTTCCATTTTCAATGTCTTCTGGATAGCCCATTCGACAGGGATGGAATCGTTGGCAAAAAAAGTCACGGTAACAAAAAAAACCAGCAGGAAAATAGTATATTTGCGTCTCATCCGGAATGCTCCTTTTTTTCTCGGTGATTCACGATATGAGACCTTTGCAAAACGCCCCCTTTTCCCCAAGTTAGCGCTGATGCTTCACTTCGTGTCTGTGTCAGGCTCAACATTTTGCACGAAGTGAAGCTTTAGCGCTATCCTCAAAA
>CAZQOH010000364.1:0-3021 GCA_964594355.1 uncultured Desulfobacterales bacterium | reverse complement strand
AGCCGTAGAACGCTTCAAATTGTACCCACGATTAGCTCGGAAGTTCAGACGCTGGCCAATCGGAACATATTTATGAAAACCGGTATATCTGCTGAGAGCAATCCATTATATAAATTGACATTGTTCCTGTCTTATGTTACAAGCTTGCAAAAAAAAAATCACAAAGTGAGAGGTTGAAATATGAATAGGTTTCTTAAATCTCCATGGCTGGAAGTGAATATAATGCTGGTTGTGCTTATTCTATCGTACATAGGTCTGGCATTAATATCCTGGGGCGCGGAGACACCTCCTGGTGGCATGTCCGGAGGGGCTATATGGGGGTGGCTTTTGGGATTCTTTTTTCTTAGTTTTGCCATCGCCTTGGTCGCCGTAATTGGAGGTATCGGAGGGGGGGTTCTGTTCACCCCCTTTATGTTGGCTTTCACATCAGTTGACAGTTTGATAGTAAGGGCAACAGGTCTTATTGTGGCCATGTTCAGCGGTCTCGTATCAACGGGACCATTCATGAGGGGTGGTCTGGCCAATCTCAGGATTTGCATATTTTGTGCGGCAGCATATGGGGTGGGAGCCTTTTCGGGTGCTCAAGGGGCCATATATGTTGCCAAACACCTGGGTGAAACCGGTGAAGGGCTTGTCAGGCTATCACTTGGAATTATTCTTGCCTCACTCGCTGTCTACTTCGTTGTGGGGGGCAAGAAGATAGAATGGCCGGAAGTAAAGAAGGTTGACGGTTTTACCAAGTGGTTAAGGCTTTCTCAGCCTTACTATGAAGTGTCTCTGAATAAGGTGATAGATTATCCACTGACCGGGGCTGGATGGGTCCTTGGCGCCATTATTGGAGTTGGCCTGCTGTCCGGATTTTTTGGTCTGGGAGCAGGCTGGGCAATAGTGCCTGCCCAGAACCTCATTATGTCGGTTCCCCTTAAAGTGGCGGCTGCTAACAGCGGGGTTCTCCTTGGCATGGGAGACTGCATCGGGGTATGGCCCTATCTATTAATGGGAGCCATCATTCCGGTATTTGCCGCCCCATGGTTGGTGGGACAGGTTCTGGGTGGGTTACTCGGGGCACTAATACTTATAAGGGTCAAGGCCGGATTTGTAAGGTATCTATTGATCGGGTTCATGTTTTTTGCATGCTTTGGGTTGCTCACCAAAGGATTAAACATGTTAGGGGTTATCGGAAAAGTTCCGATCTGGGTAAACGGTGCTGTGTTTGTTATTATCTTTGCAGTAGTCATATCCACAATTATTAAGGCTGCTAAATCCGAAGACGAATAGGAGATGAAGGAAATGAATGCTGAAGAAAGACCAAAAATGCCGCGAGAGCAAATCATTTACGGAGAAATTGTCTATTGGGTTACTATAGCAGCAGCAATAATCTGCATGATAGGACCTGTAATAGCAATGTCGAATATAGATAATAATGTTCTGAACCCACACTTCCTTTTTGCCAAAATCTTTGAGGGAAAAGACGCTCAAACCATATGGGAGGAAGTAGGGGGAGGGTTTCCGGGAGGACACTTCTACCTGAAAAAATTTACTTCCGGAGACGGGTTTACCCAGTTTGGATTGGCACTTGGCTGTAGTGTTGCCCTATGGGCCCTCATAACAGTCGCAATATCCTATCTCACGGAGAAGACCTACCTCTATGTATTCCTGTCGCTCTGGGTTGCATTACTTGTATTCGTTTCCATGGTGGGTTTAGCAGGGATGCATTAGAAACGACATAGAAGTTCACCTGTGACATGGGCCAATGGGGGTCTTGTGATCTATATTCGAGACCTTTGCAAAACGCCCCCTTTTGCCCAATTTCTGTGTCAGGCTCAACATTTTGCACGAAGTGAAGCTTTAGCGCTATCTTCAAAATACTCAATGTATTCCTGTGGTTAAAAATTTCGCCTTCCTTGAACTTGAACAAAATTGAGCATTTTTCAAAGGTCTCTATTCATAAGGATCAATAAGTGAAAAAATATGTCGTCATTGAAAATATTAAGCCAGGCTGTCTTGAAAAAGTATATGAGCGTTTTTACAGACTTGGCAGAATGATGCCTGATGGATTATTTTATCTTAACAGCTGGTTAGAGAAAAATGGTAATCGCTGTTTTCAACTAATTGAAACAAACGATTCCGAATTATTTCCGAAGTGGACGACTCATTGGGAAGATCTTATTGATTTTGAGTTCATTGAAATTGGAGAAGAACCTTAAATTTTAACTTGGTAAAACTCGCGCATAAGTGAGTGTAAAGAAAGAAATGAACGCCTCTGGGGTAAGAAAGCGATCTATCTGTGTACTCTTTATTGCTAATGGTAAGTATTTAGATAGATAAGTATTGTGCGTTTCCAAATTAATAGGATTTGAGGGGCTGTAAATTGATGGCTTGTTTGCCTTTAGAGGTTTCTTTTAAGTCAAAAGATACAGAGTCACCCTTTTGTAAACCAAAATGCCCAAATTTCTTTATGCCCGATTTATGAACAAAAATAACTCCATATTCTTCAGTGTGTATAAAACCATAGCCCTTTTTTTCGCTGTACGATTTGACATAACCTTCCATCTAATGTTTTTCCTTTCCTTGTCTCTTGTGCAAATGCTTAGGAGGTCACTTTGAAAGAAGGCCAAAAAAGATAGGTTCTTTTGACAGGCCCCAAAATAAATACTAGAAATATACACAAGTAGTGAATGATAGAATCAGTTAGACCTTAAATTAATCTATTCGTAATAATAAGTCAATCTCTTTTCTTTATGTTCATCACGATCAGCCAAGGCGGTATAAAAATCCCCATTTATCATTACTAAAAGGGTCACCAAAAAATAATCAATTTTTGTATTTTATTCATATAATTTCCCTTTCAGACCATATGTATCAGCCATCGTTCAGCTTTCCTCTATGATGGTTCCTGCAGTTTCTTCAAACGGCTGCTTAATTTGACGGGGTATTGGGTATGGTTTTGTAATGATTTGTAACGATCATCCAGTGATGAAAAATTCTTTTTAAACCTCTCCTGCAAAGCTTGAAGGCCGG
>CAZQOH010000363.1:0-3040 GCA_964594355.1 uncultured Desulfobacterales bacterium | reverse complement strand
TGAGCTTCCGAGCTAATCAATTTGGGGACATTTGATTAAGCGTTATAGGCGAAGTGGAGCGTAAAAATTGAAGCTGTTTGAGTCCCGAGCGTAGCGAGATCGAGTTCTTTAATTTTAGCGCAACGAGCCGTAGAACGCTTCAAATTGAGACCTTTGAAAAATGCTCAATTTTGTTCAAGTTCAAGGAAGGCGTAAATTTTAACCACAGGAATACATTGAGTATTTTGAGGATTAAAATTTGAGCCTGACACAGAAATTGGGCAAAAGGGGGCGTTTTGCAAAGGTCTCAAATTGTACCCACGATGACCTCGGAAGTTCAGACGCTGCTCAATCGGTACATATTTATGACAACCGGTATAATCCGTAATATTTTAGATTGTTATTCAACCTGATATAAGTTATATTTATAAAAAACTTAAAATCACAAATTTCATCATTTTTCAAAGACAATCGCTTTATATCATCTAATTCTAAATTTTACAGCTAATATTTAGATATTGTAACATTTTTTATAAATATCATTATGATTTATAGTTATTTATATTTTTTTAATAATTGACTAAATATATGTGGTGCTTAGCGATATTTTAAAATAATAATTGTTCGGCACGGGAGAGAATATCATTGACAGATTGCGGCTTATATGTTTCATTATTTCTGTAACACAAGCAAATGTTTCATTATAGATGATACGAAAATTGATGTTTCGGTTCAAATGAAACACCATCACAAGCCTTCGTGCTGACAATACTGGAGCAATCATGGCAGGACGTTACATATTAATGGGCGACATTGTTCGAAGCAGCACGTATGACGCGCGTAAACTTCGGCGTGAGTTCACGAAACTCATGTCTTCGTGTAATAGAAAACTTGAAGGGGAGATTCTGTCTCCCTATACCGTGACCCTCGGTGATGAGTTTCAGGGTGTGGCCCGATCCCTTCGAGGCCTTTTCGATGCGGTGTTCTATCTGGAAGAGACCTCCTTGCAGGAGGGCTTGAAGTTCAAAATGCGATACGTCGGTCTGTATGGTGAGATAGAGACACCCGTCAATAGAATGAAGGCACACGGCATGATGGGGGCCGGTCTTGCCCGCACAAGGAAGCTCTTGACCGATAAACGTCGGGGGAAGTCCCGCTTCCAGTTTGAACTTCCCGATGTCCGGATGACGAAAGAATTGAATCGTCTATTTCTTGTTATTGATGGCCTCATCGCAAGATGGGCCCCAGACGATGGTACCTTGATCTTGGATATGATAGCCAATACCAATAATGTGGAAGTCGGTAAGAAGCACGGGAAAAACCGAACTCAGATTTGGAAACGACGCAAGCATCTGCTGATCGAGGAATTTCGCGCCCTGAAAGAGGTGGTCTTGGACTTAGCAAAATAGAGACAGGAGCCAACCATGGGATATGTTCAAGCTTTCATTGTCTTTGTTTGCGGGGAGATCGTCGGTCTCTTCCTCTTTCCGATACTTAGTCACTACCTTGGTCCACAGAATGCTTCAGCATGGGACATCAAAGCCATCCTGAAAGGAGTCCTTGAACGATTGGTCCTTTTCACTGCGCTTCTGCATGATTATCCTCAGATCCTAATTGCTTTCGCCGCTATGAAGCTTGGCACACGACTTTACCACGAAGAGGGCAGTGAGATCTCAAACACTTATTTCCTCATGGGAAATCTTTTGAGCATCTTCATAGCAATCGTCGCCGTCATTGTCACGAAGAGAATTTGGGCATCATAGAACTTGCCTGACAGAAAGTGCGTACCTATGAGATAGCGATGAAGCATGATGGCATCCCCTTTTTGAGCATTGAATCATGCTTCATCATCAAACGCCTATAAATACAATACAAACTGCGCTAAATGCGAGGTTTAGGGGTTAGCGGCATAGAAAACGATGAATATTGAAAGGTTTAGAAATGAATGCAAATGATAACCTGATGAAAAAAGTGTCTGTGGGTTTTTTACCGGAACAGAAAATTCTGGCAATCGGCGGTAGCCCAAGAATTCATGGTAATTCCGATGTGCTATTGAAGCGTATCCTAAATGGTGTTCAAGAAGAGAATGCTCCGGCGGAACGAATACAACTGAGAGACTATTATTTCAAACCTTGTATAGGATGTGAGAAATGCAGAAAGGATAAAATATGCACGGGCCTAAATGACGGTATGCATCTTCTATATCCAAAAATCATAAAATCTCAAGGATTAATCCTCCTGTCTCCAACTCATAACTATAATATCACAGCGTGGATGAAAGCCTTTATCGATCGTCTGTACTGTTTTTATAATTTTGATGATAAACGCCCGAGAGGCTGGTCGAGTCGTTTGGCCGGGCAAAAAAGAAAAGCTGTTATCGTTGCTGTATGTGAGCAAACCAATAAAAAAGACATGGGATTTACGATCGAAGCTATGCGTCTCCCATTAAAGGCATTAGGCTACGAGATTCTTGAAGAATTTCCGGTATTCGGAATTTTTGACAGAGGCGCGGTCAAGAAAGATGAAGAAATAATGACGAAGGCTTCAGAATTGGGAAGAAAGTTTGCCAAATCTATTCTAATCGATAGAAGTCGCTAACAAGGCGGATGAACCAGATGGGAAGAAACTGCGGGGTTTTACGTTATAGGCTGTGTTGTCTCGGAAGGTCTATCGCCCGCTGGTTATCCGCAATCGTTAACTGAAATTTTGTTTGTAATGATCAAAAAGGAGAAACCATGAAAGTACTTCGACATATTGGCTCAGCGGCGTTCGTGCTCGGGCTTTTTACCGCAGTATTTGTTGGGATCCCATGGCACGTAATGGTTGCCGATGATCCGGTCGTGCCCTGGTGGCTGAAGATAGCGGTTTTCTGCCTTTTGGGTGGTATCCTTGTGGTGCTGGCGACATTAGCTCTCGAACAAAAGGCACACACGGCATCAGTTGAAGAGCCGCCGGCTACTGAGTCTGATCGCACGGTTCTGCTGTTGAACTCCGATGTACTGCCCGGTCGAGAAATCACTGAGATTCTCGGTCTGGTCCAGGGACACACGGTATTTGCCAT
>CAZQOH010000362.1:0-3047 GCA_964594355.1 uncultured Desulfobacterales bacterium | reverse complement strand
GTTCTATGGCTCGCTGCGCTAAAATTAAAGAACTCGACCTCGCTACTCTCGGGACTCAAACAGCTTTAATTTTTACGCTCCGCTTCGCCTAGAACGCTTAATCAAATGTCCCCAAATTGATTAGCTCGGAAGCTCAGACACTGCCTACATTCTTTGCAACGGAATAAGGATTTTAGATAATGAAACTAAAAGGTAAAGTAGCACTTGTGCTTGGAGCTATAAAAGGGATCGGAAAGGGTATTGGACTTGCTCTTGCAAAGGACGGAGTCAAAGTTGTTTTAAATTATTTTGATTGGGAAGAAAGTCTTGAAGAGCTAAAGCAGGACTTTGCCAATACAGGTAAAGAACACATAATTATTAAAACCAATCTGCTTGAAACGGATAAGATTCAAAGGCTTATAAAAAATGTCGTGGATCGTTTCGGGCGTCTTGACATTCTGATTAACAACATCGAAAGGAGTGGATGGCCAATCATCCATGGTGCATATATACAAAAGCAGTGGGATCTTGAGATGGAGACTACCCTTCGTGCAAAACAATGGATCTTTGAATCCGCCCTTCCTCATCTTAAAGCTTCCGGAGATGGCGTGATCATTAATTTTTCATCAATTGCCGCAATTGTTGGAAGATCCGGCCCGGCCAGTCTCATTTTCAATGACGGCTATGCTGCAGCAAGCCGTGGAATATCACTTCTAACCGAAACCTGGGCCCGCATAGGTGCACCGGAGGTTCGTGTCAATGAGATCATGCTCGGTTTTTTTGAAACACGGCACGGTGAAAGGACAAGGGGCTGGGAAATTCTAAGCAATTATCAGAAAGAGTCTCTTATGAATCACACCCTGCTGGGGCGCACCGGCACCATTGAAGATGTGGTGAAGGCTGTGCTTTTTATCCTAAAAGACGCACCTTTTATGACAGGAAGTGTACTGCGACTTGACGGAGGCTATGTATTTGGCGGCGAAAAGGTTGAGCCCATGCCAAAAGGGATTCTTTGATCACCTTTGATAAACTCGTAAAAAGTCATTTGCGAGCGAGATTGAGCATTTAAAATGGAACAAAAAAATCAGTTTTGATTCCCCAAACGAAAAATTTTACCCACTCGAAACCAAACTTCATCAATTCCACGTCATCCGCTTTTATCTTTTTAATAATTTTAGATTTTACCTTGTACCTCTTTAAAAAACTGCTATTCAACACAAAGTCCCTAAAACTATCTATGTTATATGTAGCCATGAAGGCCATCTTTCCTCTTGGGCCATCAATACCTTCCTTCTCCCAGGGATCGGTTTGAAATAAACGCTTTAACTCTGACCACCGGAGGGTCATTTTATTATATAAGACAGCACCCTGATCTAGGGACCATAATTGGGTTGTCCATGTTTTGTTTTCATTCCGGCCCAGACAGAAATCCGGAGGTCTGAAAAAATGAATTAGTTTTGTCTTTTTTTTATCAGCATCGTAAAGAGCACCCTGTTCCACCGGGAAGGTTCGGCAAGTGTCGGGACGATCCTGATAAACCGAGCAGCCCGACCTAGTCAAAAAAAGGCAGGTCTTTTCTTTATCACCTGACATCCGTAAAAGTACGTCTGGAAAAAAATTAGACTTCCGCAGAATAATATCTATATATTCGTCAATAAACTGGTCTGAAGAAATACCCAACCGATTTTTCAGACGCAGAACATCGTATGGATATAGAAAAAGATTTAGATTTCGACAGCAAAGATTAAAACAAGCAAGCTCAGCGTGACAGTGAAATGAGAACGTGTCACCTTCTTCAAGTCGTTTCCCGGATAATCCATCAAGGTCTTCTATATTTACGTATTTCATGTACTATTACCTGTTGAGACTTTTGAAAAATGATGTATACTTTTTATATTGGATGTTTTGTACCTGAAATTGACTGGTGAATAGTGAGGCCATTTATACAAGGGGTGTAGGGAAAAAGATTTTTTCGTAAAGAGATAGAGCGTATCTATCTGTTATACTTGCAATAAAGTCGCAAACGATTCTTTCCCTAGGCTGGTTGTTATTAATGCATCCCGCCATCTCAACGGCTTCAAGTTCTTTCTGGAACTTCTCATCATCATTTAGAAAAAATGTATAAAGATCAGATAGTATTTTTTTAGCCTTTACAAACTCTTTATGTACCTGGGGTGAACGATATACATTTTCGTAAAGGAATTGTCTCAACGTGGTCATGGCGGAATAAATTTCATCTCTCATGTTCAGGCAAAGTTCTCCATCATGTACCTCACTTGAAAAAATTAGATCCCTTATCATGGTCGTGGCACGCTCAGAGTGTGAAGCCCCAAGTACTCTGGAGCATTTTCCAGGAACTCGATCTGCATTAATAACGCCACTTCTTATTGCATCATCTAAGTCATGGTTCAGGTATGCCATAATATCAGCGATACGGACTATCCTTCCTTCATAGGTACATGCCTGTTCCTCCGGATCATCCGGAATGATTTTCCCGTATCCCTTAGAGTGCCTTAAAATTCCATCGCGAACTTCATATGTGAGATTAAGTCCTCTTCCATTATTTTCCAGCATATCAACAACACGAACGCTCTGCTCATTGTGGGAAAAATCCTGCGAATATATTTCTTTCAAGGTGGTCTCACCACCATGCCCAAATGGTGTATGTCCAAGATCATGACCAAGAGCGATGGCTTCGGCCAAATCTTCATTAAGACGCATTGCACGTACTATTGTCCTTGCAATCTGAGCAACTTCAAGGGTGTGGGAAAGTCGCGTTCTGTAATGATCACCTAAAGGTGACAAAAAAACTTGAGTTTTGTGTTTTAATCTTCTGAAGGCATTAGAATAGACAATTCGATCTCTATCCAACTGAAAGGCCGTTCGGATGGAGCAAGGTTTCTCCTCTACTTTGCGGCCTCGAGATTCATAGCTCAAACATCCAAAAGAAGATATAAAACTCTTTTCACGTTCTTCAAATTCTTCACGGATAGACATAGCTTTATAATATTTCTTTTATACCGGTTGTCATAAATATGTTCCGATTGACCAGCGTCTGAACTTCCGAG
>CAZQOH010000361.1:0-3059 GCA_964594355.1 uncultured Desulfobacterales bacterium | reverse complement strand
TAACCTAAATTTGACGCTCAAAGATAGTGTAACCATTGATAAATTTAAGAGGTTTTGGATATCCGCCCATCCTTTTGGCTTTACCTCCTACAAGAATCAAGTCTTTCATGTTTCTATCCACTCCTTCCTGTTCAAGACCCTCGTTTGAATAATTTCTGTAAATTCCTAGGATCGCTTCTCCTACGAATTCTCCCCTGCTTCTGCCATCTGAATTAACACAAGTTCTGTGCAATAACCACAAAACCTCTGGCAAACAGTTTCCAAAAGCCGAATCGAGCAATTAGGTAAAATAGAACCTTTTTTAACTTAGGATAGCGAGTCCTTGTTGCTTCAAAAGTAAACAGATCCATTTCTGATGTATTTGTAGGTATCTCTCTAATTGCTTTAATTAGTTTTTCTCTTTGCTCAGGATCTACAATACTCAACGGGTACTGATACAAGGAAATGGGTGTGTATACTTTGGAACTGGAAAATCCAGCTTCCAAAAGCAATCGTTTCAATCCCCAATAGGAATAAATGTAATGACGATAAGGTCGTCCAGAAAGAATACGCGACACACAGTTCGACACTTTTCGGGGTAAGAAAGCCACTAAAGGAATACGCGCATGAGGATCTTTAATCAGGTTTAAGGGGAACCAGCGATTCTCGATACCAAGATAAAGATGACCTCCCGGTTTCAGAACTTGTCTGATTTCTTTGAGAGTTTGCAGTTGTAAATCATAGGGGGATTGATGACAATTTTCCATTGAAACATACTCAAGAAATTCGTTTGGACTGGTCTGGGCAACCCACTCCAGTACACCGTTGAGTATAACTAAATCAAATGTGCTGGCATTAAAAGGCATCGAGGACCCATTTGCTCTTAGAAAATGGGTTCTTTTTAGTCTTCTTTCATGCTGACGTCTTTTGGCTAGTGCGATAAACATTTCACTACTATCAATTCCGATGACTTTAGAGGAATTTTGCCGATAAGCTAGGGCAATACCTCCGGGTCCACAACCAACATCTAGAACGGTGAACCTTTTCAATGAAGCAATTTCTTTCTCAAAGAATTGCACCATTCTCTCGCCTCTCTCAATACCATACGCCCAGATGTCTAGCTCTTTTTCTATAGGGGTTCTATTCATCTTACCTTCTTCCTTTTGTTTTCAACCACTTCAACCAATGGTCAAAGAATCTCTTATTTAACCAACGTATTAAGAATTGGTGAGTACTTACGTACATAACAGACTGCCTTTAATAGATATCGATATCGGCCCAGTGAAGCACAGATAATAGCTTGAAAAGCTCAAAAGCATTTTTTGCAATATAATCTCTCTCACTGAATTGTGATAAAAAGTGCCTATGAGGTAAGCAAGAATTTCTGGAATCAACGAAAGGTTTGATTCCTCCAATCTAATCCTGCCCAGAAGAGACAAACATTATTTAGAGGATGTTCTCTATGTATATCTACAAAATCACACACAGCAATCCGACTATTGTTACAGCTAACCAATTTTCACTAGGTTTTGTCACAATATATAGTTTCTCCACTGTACCATTTTGTTATTAAAAAAATTTCAATTTTATCAATGGAGGGTGACCTCGTTAATTCATTTTTTATCAAAAATTAAAACTCTCTATACCTTATTTTATCAAAATAATCTTGATTATCAATATACCATTGAAGAGTAGCTCAGGGTCCTTTTTTTAGCTCTGAATAATTCGGTTATCACCCTAAGTTATGTAAGGCAGATTCGTCCAAAAATAGTATGGATATGAATTATCAGGATAAGATGATAAAATCTGACTAATTTAACCATAGACAATTCAAATGTATTAGAATTCCAATTTTATAGAATCCCAACCAGGGTGCGATAAAACTGCTCGCACGCTTGATCCCAGGTAGGCATCGTCTGTAACCGCTGCCCGGCGTTATGCCCCAGCATCTGCCGCAATGCCGGCTCCGTTAGCAGCCTCCGCAACTCATTCGACATAGCCTCAGGATCAGCCGGGGGTACCAGCAGTGCCTCTTTCCCATCTCTAACCTGCTCAGGAATACCTCCTACATTTGTAGCCAAAATAGGCAACCTAAAAGACATGGCCTCCTGAATCACAATTCCCAGAGGTTCATACAGACTGGGCAGGACAAAGACAGTAGAGGTTTCATAAGCACGGGCCAGTTCATCAATCGACACCCAGCCTGTCAGTTTAACTCGATCACATAGACCATACTCTTTGATTAAACGGCGAACCCGATCAGCATATTCCTCTTCCTTAGTCATTCCAACTAGTATGGCATTGAAGTCCAGGTCCCGCAAGAGGTGCAAAGCGTGGACTAAATACTCCTGGCCCTTCTTGCAGCGTATGTTGGAAACGCAAATGATCTGAAGTGGGCTTTTTTCCTGTTCGCCCACAATACTCTTCCGGCTCAGTTTCTGGCCAGGAGGATAGATTACACTTACCTTATTGCTGGGTACACCGAAAGTCACCATCTGTTCTCTGATAAATTTACTGTTTGTCACTATAACGCTGGCTGAATTGAGTAACGCACTAAATACAAATCGCTGTTTAAGCGCCCTCAATCCGGTTGGTATTGGAAAAGGTAGTTCCAAAACAATAACAACAAAACGTAATTGTTTATTACACAATTTCGACAGCCAATTGCAAATGAAAAAGGCGAAAGGAAACATACTATTCTCAATAACAACTGTGCCAGGATTAAGCATAGTAAAGCGTTTGAAAAACCAATAATTTATTGAAATAAGAGAACCAGATTCATTTAGATAATACACATCTTCATCATTTAGATATTTGACATTTACATCCTTTTGCTTCTGCAGGTATTGTATCCGATTATTATTTTCTATCTCACCGCCTGTTCTAGGCGAATCGCATAGCTCATTACAGTAGAAAATTTCCATCGGTTTCCGTTGCAGTTTGGCTACCCTCTGTTCGCTATGCTGACACATTATCTCTCAGTTGCTACAGACACTTTTATACACGACCAGCGTCTGTTCCACGACCCTGTCCCAGTTCATAGTTTCAGCAAACGCCAATCCCCTCTTTACCAGCTCCGA
>CAZQOH010000360.1:0-3060 GCA_964594355.1 uncultured Desulfobacterales bacterium | reverse complement strand
AGAGCCATAGGCCTCTGACTTGGCCCAAAGGACCAGGTTTTTCAGGGCAAAATAAATCTTAGCAAAGCGAAAGGTTTGTGATTTCATAGGTTGACAATGTATATCCATATCACTATATTTTATACTGGCTGTCATAAATATGTTCCGATTGACCAGCGTCTGAACTTCCGAGCTAATCGTGGGTACAATTTGAAGCGTTCTACGGCTCGCTGCGCTAAAATTAAAGAACTCGACCTCGCTACGCTCGGGACTCAAACAGCTTCAATTTTTACGCTCCGCTTCGCCAAGAACGCTTAATCAAATGTCCCCAAATTGATTAGCTCGGAAGCTCAGACGCTGCATACATTCTTTGAAACGGAACGTTATTTTGACAAACACTATAGCAGCAATTAATTAACTTAAAGCACGCTGATAATTTGACTAAAATTTTGACAGAAAGGAAATAAAATTATGGCAGAAGGTGTATTGGAAATTGATGACAACAGTTTTGATAATGAGGTATTACAGGCAGATAAACCGGTACTTGTTGACTTCTGGGCCCCATGGTGCGGTCCTTGTAAGGCAATAGGGCCAATAATTGAGGAACTTGCCGGTACTTTCAGCGACAAAATTAAATTTACAAAGTGTAATGTTGATGATAATCCTATCACACCAAGTAAATACGGAATCAGATCTATCCCCACTCTTATTCTTTATAAAGAAGGAAATGTTGTCGAGCAGGTTATAGGAATAGTTACCAAATCAAAACTAGAAGAGACAATAAATAGCATTCTATAGGAATCATAGCAATGAATGGCGTTGATTACGATCTTGTTATAATCGGCGGTGGTCCTGCCGGACTCACCGCCGGTCTTTATGCGGCACGCGCAAGATTAAATACAATCCTTATTGAAAAGATCACACCCGGCGGGCAGGTCCTTGTGTCTGACTGGATTGAAAATTATCCTGGCTTTCCGGAAGGAATTAATGGAGCCGACCTGGCCCAGAAGATGATCGAACATGTCAAAAAGTTTGATCTTAACATAGAAACCAATGAAGTAATATCCTTTGATTTCTCTAACCAGATTAAGAAGATAAAACTCAACGACAGAATCATTAAAACCCATGCTGTTATAATAGCAACCGGTGCTTCTCCCAAAAAATTGGACGTACCTGGTGAAGAGACTTTTTATGGGAAAGGTGTGTCATTTTGTGCTACCTGTGACGGACCTTTCTTTAAAGATCTTGTATTAGCGGCTGTTGGCGGTGGAGATACGGCTGTACAAGAAAGCCTCTATCTGACTAAATTTGCAAAGAAAGTCTATCTTATTCATAGAAGGAATCAGCTCAGGGCAAATAAGAGTTTGCAAGAACGAACTTTTGCCAATAAAAAGATTGAAATTGTTTGGGATTCGGTACTATCAGGCATTCAGGGCTTATCAAATGTTGAAGAGATTTCCGTAACAAATGTCAAGACCGGTGATATAAAAAACTTGCATGTAGATGGTTGTTTTATATTTGTAGGAATCAATCCAAACACCCAATTTATAGGAAATTCTGTTGTGCTGGATGAAGCCGGTTTTGTTATTGCAGACTTAAATATGGAGACTTCAGTACCCGGTGTATTTGCTGCGGGCGATGTACGGAATACCCCACTCCGCCAGATTACAACTTCAGTCGGTGACGCTGCAATTGCAGTAGCTTCAGCAGAGCACTATATCGAAAACATAACTACAAGATAGAAGCCACAAAGGCGCCAAGACACCAAGATTATATAAGTTAAAAAAATGAAACGAATATTCCTGACATTTTTGATTCCCCTATTTATGATTTATGGTTGTGCATCTATTGATCCACAAGATGAAAAGCCTGCGCATGAGCTTGCAAGTGATGGAATGGAAGAATTTAAGAAAGAAAATTATAATAAAGCAATAAAATCATTTGAAAAACTAAGAGACTGGTATCCATTCAGCAAGTTTGCCATTCTCGCAGAATTAAAAATTGCCGATTCACATTACTATTTAAAAGAGTATGAAGAAGCTGTATTTGAATATGAAGAGTTCGAAGGTCTTCATCCAGGTAATGAGGTGGTACCTTATGTCATCTATCAAATCGGGCTCTGTTACTTCGAGCAAATAGATACGATTGATAGGGACCAGACGTCATCAAGTAAAGCACTTGACATGTTTAAAAGACTGAAACAACAGTTCCCGGAAAATGAATATGCGCTGAAGGCAGACGAACACATAAATATATGCCTGAAAAACCTCGCCGAGCATGAATACTATGTGGGACTTTTTTATTACAAGAGCAAGCATTACAAAGCTGCCTTACACCGTTTCAGAAAAGTCGTTAAAAATTACCCTGATATTGAGATTCACCAAAAGGCCCTAAAACATATTGCGCTTTGTGAAGCGTTATTACAAAAAGCACAAAAAAAAGTATTAAGTGACTAAAGTAAACATAAAAAATCGAGCATCTGGAATCGAGCATCCAACAATGGCAGTAAGTGCCTGCCTTCTTGGCTATAACTGCAGATACAATGGAAAAATCAAGAAAAATTCCTCTTTGCTAACAAAGTTAGAATCAGAAAATATTTTACCCATTTGTCCGGAACAATTTGGAAGACTATCTACTCCAAGAGACCCCTCTTACCTTATTGGTGGTGATGGATTTGATGTGTTGGATGGAAATGCAAAAGTCGTAAATAAATATGGGGTTGACAATACAAAGGCTTTTATTGACGGTGCTTATGCTGCTTTGAATCAGATAAGGGCAATTAATATCAAACGCTGTATCTTAAAGGGGAAAAGCCCCTCTTGAGGAGTGGGCGGCAAGACGCAGTTGCGCTCGGAAACATGTGAACACACAAAATCAAGCCTTATTACCGGTGTCACAGCAGCACTATTTATCCGTGAGGGAATTCAGGTCGAAGAGGTCATTTAAAGAAAAAGGTTTACACCTATTTATTTTTGTTGTATTAGCGCGTTTTCGATCTTGATGAATCGAGACCTTTGAAAAATGCTCAATTTTGTTCAAGTTCAAGGCAGGCGAAATTTTTAACCACAGGAATACATTGAG
>CAZQOH010000359.1:0-3065 GCA_964594355.1 uncultured Desulfobacterales bacterium | reverse complement strand
GCCTATAACCATTTTTTTCAAAGCGAAGAAAGTAAAGTTAAAAAGCGGTTTGATTTGCTTTCCAAATGGGGATCGAAGGATTCCGTCGAAAATAAACTCATAACGGCAAACAGGATCAATAATATAAAGACATTATTTGCTGAAAACTGCAATGTACAGGCGCCTGCCTATTCGGTTTCAAGGAATTATAAACCACAGGATATATCAAGCATTGCACTTATGGTTTTATCGCAATATATCGAATTATCCTTACGATTTTATGATATTGAAATAAATATACCAGAAAAGAGGTTGGCAAATGCTGTTTTGACCGCCAAATTGTCAGGAAAATTAACAAGCGATGA
Source organism: uncultured Desulfobacterales bacterium (assembly GCA_964594355.1). Classification (GTDB taxonomy): domain Bacteria; phylum Desulfobacterota; class Desulfobacteria; order Desulfobacterales; family JAUVVS01; genus JAUVVS01. The sequence goes on along the minus strand of CAZQOH010000359.1, from coordinate 2,721 downwards.
ATATGTTAATGAAATCCACGAATTAGAATGTGTCTTGATTAAAATTGAAGATAACTGGCTTTTTAGCGAAATCAAGATAGTTGATGTTCTGGAAAAATGAATTGACAAGCATTTTTAATTTAGTTACATTATAGCTATAATATGAATTTAAATTTTAATGTTTTTAAAGAAAGGGAGGAAATAGAATGGGAGCAGTACCTGACAAAATCTTAACCTGGCAAATGGTTCAACCTACCTCATTTAATAAGGACACAGGTGAAACAACACCGGGTAAGATAGAAAAGACGGAAATACCGGTGCCTGAATTAAAGTCTGGTGAAGTCCTTGTTGAAGTTGCAGGTTGTGGAGTATGTCACACAGACCTTGGGTATTTTTATGATGGTGTCCCCACCGTTTCAAAACCACCCCTGACATTAGGCCATGAAATTGCAGGGACTGTTGTGGCTGGAGACGAAGGATGGATAGGGAAAGAGGTTATCATCCCGGCTGTTATGCCTTGCAGACAATGTATCCTTTGTAAAACAGGCCGGGGAAACCGATGCCTTGCCCAGAAGATGCCGGGAAACAGCCTTGGTATCTACGGCGGTTTTTCAAGCCATATCCCGGTCCCGAGCATCGATTTGTGTGAAGTAAAAAACAGAGGAGATATACCTCTATCCCACATGGCTGTTGTGGCCGACGCGGCTACAACACCTTATCAAGCCGCCAAAAGAGCGGATTTGCAGCCTGGAGATAATGTTGTGGTCGTTGGGATTACAGGCGGCGTAGGTCAGTATATGGGTCAAACTGTAAAGGCCTTAGGCGCCAAGACAGTTATCGGTATAGCGCGCAACCAGGAAAAACTGGAAAGAGCCCTTAAATATGGAGCTGATATTGTCATTAATTCCACGGACAAAGATGCAAGGACCGTATCCAAGGATTTCAAGGGGATCTGTAAAGAAAACGGTCTGCCTACCTTTGGCTGGAAAATTTTTGAAGTAACAGGCGCTAAAGGAGGTCAGGAGATTGCATTGAGCCTCCTTGGATTTGTGGGCAAATTGATTGTTGTAGGATTTGGTCTTGGCAAGGTTGAATACATGTTTGGTCGTCTTATGGCGTTTGACGGTGATATTTCAGGGACCTGGGGGTGTCTGCCGGAGTACTATCCCATTGTCCTTGATATGATACTGAGTAAAAAAATTAATATAGATGCTTTCGTTCAAACACGTCCCATGAGCACAATAGTGGACACCTTTGATGAGGCCCATAAGACGTCCCCTGCCAAACGGATTGTGCTGACACCCGATTTTTAATAAGATATACAGACAAATTTAAAATATAACAAAGGAGGAAAAATTATGGCTTTAGAATGGATGCCGAGAGACAACGAACAAAAAGATCATGCGTTACATACCGATGTTCACTGGGGCGAGGAAGCCCCATGCGTGGTACATGAAAAACGCCCCCTCAAGGACCCGGAAGGGAACGTTGTGGAAGGACTTTATGTATCATGGATTCGCTTAAATAATCCAAAACAGTATAACTCTTATACTACGGAGATGGTAAAAGGCGTAATTGCGGGTTTTGAAAACGCTTCTTTAGATAGAAGCGTCGTAGCCGTGGTCTTTACTGGAACCGGCCCCTATGCTTTTTGCACAGGTGGCAACACCAAAGAGTACAGTGAATTCTACAGTTTGAGATCTGATGAATACGGCCAGTACATGGAACTCTTTAACCATATGGTCGATTCGATTCTTGCTTGTAAAAAGCCAGTAATATGCAGGGTCAACGGAATGAGAGTTGCAGGTGGTCAGGAAATTGGAATGGCCTGCGATCTTTCCATTTCTTCGGACTTAGCCATATTTGGCCAGGCCGGGCCCAGGCACGGTTCCGCACCTGACGGCGGCTCGTCCGATTTTCTCCCCTGGTATCTGGGCATAGAGGATGCCATGTGGAACTGTGTCTCCTGCGAAATGTGGTCTGCTTATAAGATGAAAACTAAAAGTCTTATCAGCAAATGCCTTCCGGTTTTGAAAGTTGATGGGAAATGGATTCGAAATCCCATGATCATCACCGACCGATACGTTGAGGATGGAGAGATCGTCTATGGTGAGTTCAAGAAAGGAGATGAACTGAAAGAGGCACGTGCTCTTGTCAGGGAACACCAGGCTAATGCAGACTTTGAACTGCTGGATAAAGAAGTCGACAAGATTATCTGGACCTTTAGCAATCTCTTTCCCGGATGCTTAATAAAATCGATTGACGGCATCCGTATGAAAAAGAAGTATTTCTGGGATATGTGCAAGAACGGTAACAGACACTGGTTGGCCGCGAACATGGGGGGTGAAGCTTTCTTAGGCTTTGGTGCCTTTAATACCAAGAAGATCACCGGCAAAGACACCATCGACTTTATCAAATTTCGTCAAAACATTGCCAAATCCAAGACCTGGAGTATGGATATGTTCGCAGAAGTATTAGGGGAGCCTAAAGAGTAAACACTTAATTTTATTAATTCTTTTAATGGCAGGCAGAGTTATTACGGCAAAAGCTCGCCTGCCATTTTTATTAATCCATTAATAACGTTCAAAAGTGTTCAGATAATCGTTTCCCAAAATAAATGGGATCTATTTAACAATAATTCGATAATACATATTTCCGAAAGTTGAAAATCCCGTTATCGGGGAAGAGTTATACCGGTTGTCATAAATATGTACCGATTGACCAGCGTCTGAACTTCCGAGC
>CAZQOH010000358.1:0-3066 GCA_964594355.1 uncultured Desulfobacterales bacterium | reverse complement strand
ATCGTGATTAAATCAAGTTTATAACCATGTACACACTTTTGAACGTTACTAATAATTTAGCATAATAATAAGAATTTGTAAAGTAACTTCCTCACCTATCGCAATAGCCTTAACCACAATGGTCCGCTTATTGCTACTATTCCTAATGCTGCAAAGGCAAAACCCCATCCAATTATTCCATTGCTCATAATGTCCAAGACACCGCCCATGGTGAGGGGCGCCAAAAATGCCATACAAAAGCCTAAAAATGAATACACCGCCATGGTCCTGCCGCGTTCATCATCCCGCGCGGCTGATATCATTCCCGCTGTTAGTGATCCACTGTCCAGCATTACAAATATACAGTAGATAAAACAAAGACATACGACGATCAAGAAAGGCCAACCTGCGCTAAATCCGATTACACTTCCCAGAACTCCGGAACTGATCATAACGACACTAATCACACGCCGTCGTCCCCAACGCATGGCTCCCTCATTACCAAGTATACTTGCCGGCACACCCGCTAAAATAATTACCGTTGCTATATTCTGCAAGCTAAACCGAGAAGACACTTCCGGCTGTAGGCTCAAACTGAAAAAAAGAAAAGCCACCAACCATGAACGGAATCCGAATAGTTCCCAACAATGGACGGCGTATCCAAGCATATAGCCGACAGCTGATCGGTTTCGAAAGGCCGGTCTTAAATCCCAAAAAGCGATCTTAGCTTTCTCATCAGGCGATCGCTGCTTTACAGGCTTTACCGAAAAAGCAAAGAGCACAAACCCTGTTAGCGGCCCCAACGCCATTAATCCAGCAGCCCAGCGCCAGCCAACCCAGTTCGCCAGTATGCCGGTCAGGAATACGGACAGGGCAGTTCCAATCCCGAATGAAGCGGTGTAAAACGAAATCCCCCTGCTCTGGTTTGCACCGGTGATGCGGTCACTTAACGCTTTTAAACCGGGCATATAAATGCCGGCAACGCTAATCCCGGCTAAGAGCCGAAATGCTGCTGCAGTCCAGGCGCCTTGAGCAAGACATCCGAAACCAATCATGGAGGCAGCATTTATCCCTGCGGATATCAGATAAATGCGACGAGGATCCACACAATCCGTCAGGCTCACAAGGACGGGTACCAAGGCGGCGTATCCTCCGAAAAAAATACCATTGATCCAACCAGCTTCCGTATTGGTAATTGCCCATTCCGCCTGAAAATCCGGTAAAAGAGCCGGGAAATACATTATACTCGATAGGGAAAATATTTCAGCAATACATAAGGAAAGGATTAGTTTGTTCATTGTAAAACTCTTAAATGAGTGTAAAGAGAAAAACGCCCGCTAATAATTCCACACGCTCAGACAGTTACACGATTAAAAATTATTTATGTCAAGGAAAAGATAGAAATTTGAAGAATTAAGTAACATCCAATTGAGCGAAAATGCTCAATTGGATGTTATTTGTTATTGATTGTTCGTTATTTGGAAATGTATTTGTCACGGTTTCATATGTCTATCAGTAATGAGATAAAAAACCGATCAATGATAATCCGCAAACCAATAACCATTAACGATTAACGGATAACGCCTAATCGAGTTTTACATGGTTAAAATTTGATTATCTTTCAAGCGGTCTTGTTTTCAAACAGCTAAAATATTACAAAATTAATAGTTTCATAAAAAGTCTGATTTTTTTATGCTATCTTGACCTTGTTAATCTTCTTTGCTAAATGGCAGTTAGCTGTTAAATTGGTGTTATCTTCATCAGCTTCAAAGGATCAGATATAATATGCTAATATTTCAACATATACCGGCTATTGTCAGAGTCATTATGGTCTTTATTCTCGTATTAATTTGCATTAGAAAAAGGCTTTCCCTGGGTAATGCTTTCATATTAGGAACCATATTCCTGAGCGTCTTGTTTGGAATAAAACCTTTGGCCATGCTTGAGTCTATGGTCGCTTCAGTTTTAGACTTAAAGACTTTATCTATTGCCTTTATCGTTTCACTCATCCTGATTCTCAGCAACAGCATGGAGCTGGCAGGTCAGATGGAGAGGCTTCTTGAAAAATTTCAGGGTCTTGTTTCAAACCCGAAGTTAAACCTGGTCATTTTCCCTGCTTTGATAGGGCTACTTCCCATGCCGGGAGGAGCCGTCTTTTCTGCTCCCATGGTTGAAAAGCTGGGAAAAACTTCAAAATTATCCAGCGATCAGTTGAGTTTTATCAATTATTGGTTTCGTCATATATGGGAGTACTGGTGGCCGGTGTATCCGGGTGTCCTACTAACAACAATTTTAGCGGATATCAATATTTTGAGCATTATGTTATTTATGTGCCCGCTTACAATAATTACTGTTTGTCTTGGTTATATGACTTTAAAAAGTTCCGTTAAATTTCAAGAAGAGGGAAAAAGTTCAAAACGTTCAAGCCTGTTGCCCTTTTTGAAAGAGCTATTGCCCATCATCATAGTTATAATCCCCGGTCTCGGTATGGGGGTAATATTTTCATTAGCATTTCCAACTCTTATTATATCAAAGGAGATAGGTTTAATTCTCGCCCTTTGTATGGCTATAGGATGGGTCTGGTATGAAAACAACATATCCAAGGAACGTATATGGCAGACATTAAGTAATCCATGGCTTCTTAAAATGGGATATATGATTATTTCTATAATGATTTTCAAAGGCATCCTGGAAGATAGCAATGCTGCGGCATTCATCAGCCGCGAGCTGATACTGTTGCAAGTTCCTCTTGTACTGATTACAGTATTACTTCCATTTCTTGTGGGAATGTCTACAGGGATAGTAATTGCCTTTGTTGGGAGTACACTTCCCATTTTGATACCCCTGATCAATTCGTTTGGTGAAGCCAATTTCATTCCTGCATATGTTATGTTGGTGCTTACATGTGGCTATGCAGGAGTGCTTCTTTCACCTATTCATTTGTGTCTTCTCTTATCAAACGAGTATTTTGGCGCCACCACAGGATCTGTCTACAGGCATCTATTGCTACCCTGTATATTTCTTGTTTGTATCAGCATAATCTACTTCTGGGTGCTGCGTTGGCTAATTAGCCCGCATTTCTTATGA
>CAZQOH010000357.1:0-3071 GCA_964594355.1 uncultured Desulfobacterales bacterium | reverse complement strand
CGCTTAATCAAATGTCCCCAAATTGATTAGCTCGGAAGCTCAGACGCTGCTTACACTCTTTGAAACGAAACGTTATTTTGACAAACACTATAGTTCGATTATCCCACATGTTTATACGTCAGCAAGCGGTTATAGCAAATAAATGATCTATATATTCACCAATTTGTAGAAATTCCGAAACGTTTAATTACCTTTGAACGACCTGGTTTTCAAACAGCTAAAATATTACTCTCATTTTAACAAGCATAAAGGAAAATGGATAAAGTTATTTTCAAAAAAGCTTCGTATGATTATGATATTTTAAAACCGATTGTTTTTGATATGATGGAATCAATCGGAAAAGATTTAATTACAAAACAGACCAGGGTACTGATAAAGCCAAATTTCCTTTCACCTGCCAGACCCGATAAAGCCGTTCTTACACACCCTCATGTCGTAAAAGCTGTTGCTGAATACGTGCTTTATAAAGGTGCACGACCACAGATTTCAGATAGTCCTGCCACGGGATCTTTTAAAAGAATAATTAGAGAAGGAGGGTTTGAAAAAGCCTTTAAAGGTATTGATGTCGATTTTAATACGTTCAAAAAATCGGTAAAGGTGGATATCGGTGAACCATTTGGGAATATAGACATCGCAAAATCGGCTGTTAAAACGGATATTTTGATCAATCTTGCCAAGCTTAAAACACACTCACAGATGCTCCTTACGCTGGGTGTAAAGAATATGTTTGGATGCATTGTCGGTTTTCAGAAGCCGGAATGGCACCTTAGAACCGGAGTCGACAGAGAAATGTTTGCAAGACTCCTTGTCCAGATTTATAACGCAGTAAAACCTTCAATCACCATAGTTGATGGAATATTGGCCATGGAAGGACAGGGCCCTGGCAAAAGCGGTACACCCAGATATTTGGGATTACTTATAGGCGGAAGAAATGCTTTTGCGGTGGATAGGTTAATTTGCAACCTGTTAGGTATAGATCCGGACAGGCTTCTCACAAATAAAATAGCCAAAGAATTGGGATTATGCAGCAATAAGATCTATGCTAACGGTGACTTTAATATTGTTGATAACTTCAATTTTCCCGAACTGGGTTCTCTTTTTTTTGGGCCTAAACCCTTCCATAAAATAATGCGAAAGCATATTATACAAAAACCGGTTGTCGACAATTTTCTATGCGAATTATGCGGTGAATGTTGGCAATATTGTCCTACAAAAGCGATAACCGATAATAAAAAAACGCTCGAATTTGACTATGACAAATGTATTAGGTGTTATTGTTGTATTGAAGTATGCCCCCATGGTGCACTTAGAGCAAAAGAGACTCTTCCCGGCAGGTTGCTACGCAGGTTTTCAGTATAAAATTTGACAGGATTTACAGGATAAAAATGATAGTTTCGTAAAAAGTCAAAAAAATGACTTTTTAGAAAAGTTATAAGTGTTATACCGGTTGTCATAAATATGCTCCGATTGACCAGCGTCTGAACTTCCGAGCTCATCGTGGGTTCATTTGAAGCGTTCTACGGCTCGCTGCGCTAAAATTAAAGAACTCGACCTCGCTACGCTCGGGACTCAAACAGCTTCAATTTTTACGCTCCGCTTCGCCAAGAACGCTTAATCAAATGTCCCCAAATTGATTAGCTCGGAAGCTCAGACGCTGCATACATTCTTTGAAACGGAACGTTATTTTGATAAACACTATAGGTTTGAAGTGTAAAAGAAAAAATACATAGCAAAAAAATAATTTATTCTGTAATCTTTGTGTCTTAGTGCCTTTGTGGCCTAAAATTTGAAAAGAGGTGAAGTCTGAAACTGCAATGAAGAATTGACAATGTGATAAGTGTTATGTATCTATTGACTTGAATAATAAACAACTAAAAAGGGAGGTAAAGACATGGCAAATGGATTAAATAAGGCAATTCTGATCGGCAATCTGGGAAGAGATCCGGAAGTCCGTTATACTCCAGGTGGTCTTGCAGTAGCAAATTTCAGTATGGCAACATCAGAAACATGGACAAACAAGGAAGGTGAGAAGGAAACCCGTACAGAATGGCATCGAATTGTTGCCTGGGGAAAACTAGGTGAGATATGCGGTGAATATCTTTCAAAGGGCAAACAAATCTATATTGAAGGCCGAATCCAGAATAGGGAATGGGAAGACAAGGAAGGAAACAAGAGATACACTACAGAAATTACTGCATCACAAATGCTCATGTTAGGATCAAGGGAATCTGCAGGTGAATCCAGGCCATCACCATCATCCGATATGGATTCACCGAATTTACCTGAGCCGCCAAATTCCAAGACCAGAGATGACGATATCCCGTTTTGACTTCAATAAGTTGCAAGATGGTCGAGACGCTAAATTATAATGAACACTCTTATTGAATGAGAGAAGTATCAAGCTTCTTTATTTTCTTCAATCTTTGCTGATTCTTTCTTTTCGGATTCTGCAGTGGCGCCTTTAAAATTTTTAATTGCCTTGCCCATACCTGCTCCAATTTCCGGAAGTTTACCTGCTCCAAAAATGATCAGAATAATGACAAGTATTATTATAAGTTCCGGCATTCCAATTCCAAACATTTGCTCCTCCTATTTATCGGGTTTGGTTTGTTTTATTTCATTTAGAAGTTGAATGAATTCTTTTGATTTTAAATAGCAATCAATGGAACCTTGATAATCAATCCATGTTTTCCAGACTTTTACCCAGGCTTCATTATGCCAGTAGCAGTCCGGATTTCCTTCCCCTTTAGTTTGTTTGATATAATCAATATATTCCTCTGAACAGCTCTCGCAAAACCGGTAAGATGTTTTTTGACTGTTATCGTCTTTTTCGATATCATGCTTATCCGTACTAATCTGGGTCCCGCATTTTTCACACTTAAAAGTGCATTGTGTGCATTGAAAAATTTTCTGGACTGTCTGAATCTTACGTTTTCTTATTATTACAGCTTTTTTTTCTTTAGCAAGCTGTATTTTTGAATTAAGTGATATTATATTGCCCATAATACACCAGTATGAAGTAAATATCCTGGCCCAGAGGGTCAGGCTTTGGATTACCCCTGGAAGGGGAT
>CAZQOH010000356.1:0-3076 GCA_964594355.1 uncultured Desulfobacterales bacterium | reverse complement strand
TTCTCTAAAACTGCCACTTCAACTTCTATCGGCGGCCGTTCTCTAACCAGGGCAAATGTCCCAACCCAACATTCTCTAAAACTGCCACTTCAACCCTTGAAAAGCTCTTAACAACCTAATAACATAAAAATAGTTTAAGATTTTCAAGTGGCTATATTCTACATTTTTAAGGTGGTGCGTTGGCATTTTGAGACGTATTCCCATGTGCCAAAGTTGATACAATTCCCATTTCTTTCAGAGAGTTAAGTGCTTTTGGAACTGCTCCATCCCATAATTTCGGGTAAAAGTAATTATCAGGTTGTTGTTGAAGTTTAGAAATGTTAAGGTCACCTCTCCCACAAGGCTCCGTAGCACGGAATCCGAAATCGCTTTCGGATTGTCCCGTTGCCCCCTGAGCCTTGGTTCTGGTAACAACCTGCTCCGTTACCGGAGCTACCGCTTGGGCTGCGGTAATCCTTTCATCTTTATAAGCCTTAATTAGGATGTTAAATGCTCCATTAAGGTCACGGTTATGAACCGTATTACAGTTTTCACACCTCCATTCTCTTATTGACATATCGTTTTTAGGGCCAGTAGCATCACCGCAAATACTGCAAGTCATGGTTGATCCTGCTTCGTTAACGTATGTAAAGACATTGGCTCCGCTTCGTTGAGCCTTTTCATCGATCAGGCGTCTTAAAGTTGCTATAGAACGATCACGGCCGCCTCTTCTTCGTTTCCTTGCTCCTTTTGGGCCTTGCTTACTCTTTTCGGCCTTCAGCGCTTCCAATTCTTTCTTTGCTCCTGCATCGCCTCTTTTAATCTTTTTCTTTAATGCTCTGAGCTTCTTTCTATAGCCTATCTCACGCTCTGGTTCCCAATGTCCGATTGCTACAAGGTCACATCCTTCAGTAAGTACTCTGCTGATTTTGTGCAATACGTCCCTGCGTTGATTTGCAGTCCTGTATTGAAGTTGTCGGACTGTTTGGTTTAATTCTCGCCAAGATTTGCTTGACTCTTGGAATATCATAGTACGTTCAAGGCGAGCCTTTTCTTTTTCAATGGTCTTCTCTTTGACTGGCCGATCCATTTTTCTTATAGATCTCTTATTGCCGTATTTCTTCAAAGTCTCTTCAACTTCTGTTTCTGTACGCTTTCGTCTCGGCCCCTGTTTCTTCGCAAGGCGCTGTTGTATCTTCTCAAGTTTATCTGCAGACTTTTCTATAAATCCATATTGAATCGCCATGTGACTTGACTCGCCAGTTTTTACGTTCTTCATGCCGACTGTTAGCGGGACATGAACACCGGGATCTATCCCTGCGTGCCATCCTGCTTTCATGGGTGCAATGGACCATAAATGGTCAGGGACTTCAACGCTGAATACCACAAAAAAATGACCCGCGTTTTCATTGACAGTCATCTGTTTGATTTTATTACCTTCAGGGAGAGGACGATGATATTTCATATCAATCCAAGCATTACCATTGTGAATAGGATTGATAATAACCTGATTACCTTTATTATTACGTTTTTTACGGATTAAAGTGTCGACATTTACACGTTGGATTTGGTAAGTAAAGCCTTCACCACGTCTTTTATATCTTGGTTCTCCAGGAGCACCATATCTTCGTTGTTCGGCGGAAGGCTTAACCGCTGTGTTCCATTTAATCGAGTTGGCATAGCCTGAAATATTTGCCCTAACTGTGGACAAGGACATCCCTTTTGGCGACATAAAGGACTTATCCACAAACTGCTTTGCAGCATATCCAGCATAGTTATTTATAGCTCTGACAAGCTGCCAATAAACGGTAAGTCTTGTTTGATTTCTCAATAGTACGCCACCTGCTTTATCTTTCTTGCGTTGTGCCACCTGCTCTTGATGAAGTTTTTCTAGTGTGTTTACCAGGGGTTTTGTGTCGAGATATTTTGAGCCAAAGTCATCAAATAAGTTTCCAATAAGGTTTTTTGTATCGTAAAGTTTGGGACCGTCTTTAACATCAACATCTGGATGTAATTCTAAAATTTTGGATATCGTACTACGTCTTTGCCCTTGATAGTTGTTTTTTTCCTCTGAAAGCAAAGTTTCTATCACATAATCAAACTGCCCTGATGTTAACGCCCTGATAAGTTTTTTCCGTATTGTAACTGCACGATTCCATTGTAAGCGAACTTGGCGGAGGATTTTGAATAGCTGATACCGCTGGGGCTTGGTGGGAAAGATTTCGTATTTGTAATTCAGTAGGTGTGCCATGAACACCTCATTTCTTGGATGAAAATGGGTTTCTTGGGAAGGAATGTAATTAAACCCTTTAATCGCCTATCTTCCTTTTGTTACGTATATCTTGCCTAAATCGATGCTCGCCCACCGGTCCATTTTATTCAAGATTTCAAAATGCAACCAGTACCTTATCAAATTTAGTACCGAATGTCAAATTTTCGAGTTCAATAAGCACAACCCGGCTTTACCGGATATACAGAACAGGAATGTTATATTGACATTGGATTATTTGTGAGGTCTTAATCCCGTCTATCCTGGCGTATAGATTTAGATCAAGGAAAACAACATCTGGATTGTGTTTTTTAATTTCCAACAGGAGCCTGTTTCCGGTAGCGTATGTGTAAGAATCTATTTTACACAACTCGCTGATAAACCTGCATCTCATGTCTATTTTCTCATCAGCTTCAAACAGCATAATCTTTGGTTCGGCCATGTCATAAGACCCTCCGGATAAATTTTGCATCTGTGTTTTACAAAAACACAATTCATGCCAAACCGGTTATGCTTGATTTAAAAAAATGATGTAACTATAAAGTCTTGATTTAATGCGATTTAGAGGTATGATTTACGTGCATTTTACAAAGGTGGGAAAGGAGTGGGAGAATAATTAGAATTTAAAATAAAAGGGGTTATGAGGAAATCTCATAACCCCTTCATTTTACATGGCTGAGGGACCAGGATTTGAACCTGGGTTAACGGGGCCAGAACCCGTCGTCCTACCACTAGACGATCCCCCAAGAATAGTTAATCGTTATTTGTTATTGGTTATTACTCATGTTTCGCACCCCAAATTAGGGATTTGAGGGCATAATTATCTGC
>CAZQOH010000355.1:0-3095 GCA_964594355.1 uncultured Desulfobacterales bacterium | reverse complement strand
AGACGCTGCATACATTCTTTGAAACGGAACGTTATTTTGACAAACACTATAACTACTCAACTACTCGACGACTTAACGAGATCTGAGGATACCTAAAAGATGGATCACTCAATTTTAAATGCCATTGGCAATACACCACTTGTTGAAATAAAGCATCTTAATCCGAATCCCAAGGTGACTATTTTAGCAAAACTGGAGTATTTTAATCCTGGAGGGTCGGTTAAAGACAGACCGGCTCTTTTTATGATTGAGGCCGGAGAAAAATCAGGCGAATTAACACCAAATAAAACAGTTATCGAAGCCACAAGTGGAAACACAGGGATCGGTCTCGCACTTGTGTGTACAGTCAAAGGTTACAAACTTTTGTTTACCATGTCCGAAGCCGTGAGTATGGAACGGCAAAAGATCCTAAAGGCTCGGGGCGCCGATATTCTCCTTACTCCAGCCCATCTTGGTACCGACGGCGCCATTGAAGAGGTATATCGCTTAGCACGTGAAAATCCTAAAACCTATTTTATGGCGGATCAATTCAATAATGAAGCCAACTGGTATTCCCACTATCTCGGAACAGCCCAAGAGATCTGGGAGCAGACCAAAGGGAAAGTTACCAAGGTTGTTGCCACAATGGGTACAAGCGGGACCCTGATGGGTGTTTCAAGAAGGCTGAAGGAATATGATCCAGATATTCAAATAGTTGGTGTAGAACCATACCTGGGTCATAAAATCCAGGGATTAAAGAATATGAAAGAGGCATATTGTCCTGAGATTTTTGAAAAGAAGCGTCTTGATAAAATAGTAAATATTGATGATGAAGAGGCCTTTGAAATGACAAGACGTCTTGCAAAAAAAGAAGGCATCTTTGTGGGCATGAGCAGCGGGGCAGCCATGGTTATCGCTCAAGCTGAAGCGGAGACTATGGATAAGGGTGTTATTGTTGTAGTATTTCCGGATGGTGGTGAACGATATCTGAGCACACCACTTTTTACTGCCCGAGAAAAAGTTGAATTGAAACTGTTTAATGCATTAAGCAGGAGCAAAGAACCGTTTGAACCGATCCAGACAGGGAAAGTCACCCTGTATACTTGCGGTCCCACCGCACATGCCAGGATGCATGTGGGTGAATGCCGGCGTTTTGTCTTTGCAGACCTTGTATGCCGTTACCTTGAATACAGGGGCTATTCAGTTAAACATATTATGAACATTAGAGATCTGGATGACAGGGCTATACAGGTGTCTGAGGAAGCGGGTTTGGAGTTATCTGAATTTACTGAAAAAAATATTGAATATATTAAAAAAGATTTTGAATTCCTTAAGATTAAATCTGCCGCAAAGTATCCTCGGGTCAGCAAACATGTTGAAGAGATGGTTCTGCTGGCTGAAAAGCTTGTAAAAAAAGGATTTGCATACGAAAAACTTCGCTCTTTGTATTTCGATATATCACGCTTTTCTGACTATGGAAAATTGTCGGGTGTTGATATAAACAAGATAAGGCTTGGAGCCACGGTTGACCTTGATGAGTATGAAAAGGATAACCCTAGGGATTTTACACTATTAAAAAGATCAAAGCTCTCGGAACTAAAGAGGGGAATATATACCAAAACAGTCTGGGGTAATGTGCGGCCGTCATGGCACATTCAGTGTGCAGCCATATCCATGAAATACCTTGGTGAAAGTTTTGATATACACACAAGCAGCCGGGAGTTTATATTTCCCCATCATGAAAATGAAATAGCAATTGCCGGCGCTTTGACGGGGAAACCACTTGCTAAATACTGGATGCATTGTGACAGGGTTCTGGCTGATGGTAAGAAGGTAGATGAAAGAGAGAATCAGTTTACCCTTGAAAATCTTTCGGGTAAGGGATGGACTGGGAGAGAAATCAGGTTCTGGCTTCTTACCACACATTACAGAAAACCGATTGTATTTTCCAATGAGAGGCTTGGTGATGCCAAAAATTCACTAAATAGGCTTGATGCATGTATTCATACTTTACTTAATATTAAAGAAGGACGATCTTATGCTGAGCTGGATCAGCTTCTGTACGATGTAAAAAAGGGTTTTGCCAGTGCAATGGATGATGATCTGAATATATCAGTAGCCATGGCTTCGATATTTGGAAATATTAAGAAAGTGAACATTTTGATTCAGGAAAAACGGATAGATGAAGATGATTCCGTAAAGATAGTAGATGCCTTTCGCAAGATAGATTCAGTACTCAAAATATTCGACTTTGGAGAGGCGTTTTCCGATTCTCAGGTAAAGCGTCTAATGAAGGAGCGAGAAAAGGCGAGAGCAGAAAAAAATTGGGATCTTGCAGATAAAATTCGTAATCAGCTAAGATCTCGAGGGATTATCATAAGAGACAGGAAGATCTGATGAATTCGTAAAAATACTTTTTTTAACCACAGAGATCGGCCTAAGTATCTTATTATTCATGTTATTACACATACCGACATACATATTTATTTTATTAGTGAAAAAAATTACAAGAAGGCTTGACTCGCTTCATCAATTAGTATATGGACTTTGCCCAAAAATGGAACCAGTGGTTAATTTAATTATCATACTGTAATTTTAAGAAAGGAGGCTCTATCAAATGTCTTTTAATCCAATCGTTGACGAAGAAAAATGTGAAGGCTGTGAAGAATGCGTAGATGTTTGTCCTGTTGAAGTGTTTGAGATGGAAGATGGCAAATCAGTTCCCGTGAATGCTGATGAATGCCTGGGTTGTGATAGCTGCGTTGAGGTTTGTGAATCCGGCGCAATTACAATTGAAGAAATATAAACCGACTGCAATATACTGTTCCTCTGGACTTTAATTTATAAAGTTCAGAGGAACAGTGCGACCCTTTATACCTTAATCCCAGCTGACAATTCTTTCCTGTTTTAATGATTTCCTTTCAAAATCCTTAAATATCGCATCTAAGCCGAAGCGATTGATCGACCCAGGGCCTATCGATTTGTAAGCACAACCCTTGCAAAAAATCCCTTTCCCATTGTGATACCCTGCCACAGAGTAATCCGAAGTGACGGGTCCTACCCCAAGTTTACCATTTTTGGGGTAAAAATTGATAAAAATAGGTATATTTTTACCA
>CAZQOH010000354.1:0-3100 GCA_964594355.1 uncultured Desulfobacterales bacterium | reverse complement strand
AGGTAATAACTAATGATCTTCTTAGCTGTTTTTTTTCTATCACTTTCCTCTATTACCTTTGAGGTGCTTCTTACAAGAGTATTCTCCATAAGCCAGTGGAACCACCTTTCTTTTATGGTCATCAGTATCGCACTTTTTGGATTCGCTGCAAGCGGTACTTTATTAAGTATCTTAGATACCCGAAAAAAGGGGTGGGAGAAACGTTTTTCCTCAAAAGATTCGGTGGCATTCTTCATTATCCTTTACACCGTCACCGCAATCACATCTTTTACAGTTCTGAACGTAATTCCGCTCGACTATTTCAGACTTCCCATCGAACCTATCCAGGCCTTTTATCTTTTATCTGTATACATCCTATTATCACTCCCTTTCTTTTTGACGGGATTGATCACCTCTATTGCCTATTCTTTCCTTCCTGAAAAAACAGGTTTTATCTACTTTGCAAGCATGGCAGGTTCTGCATTCGGAGCAATTATCCCGATCCCTCTCCTTCCCTTCCTCGGTGAAGGAAGGCTCATTATTCTTACAACACTCATTCCTCTGGTGCTCATCCCCTTCCTAAGATTAAGAATGCTATCGGTCCGATCGGAAAGAAACGATATGCAAAAAGCCTGCTCTCGTAATAAACATCTAGCTTTTATAGCGTCCGGTCTTGTGATCGTCTTCATATCAGTCATTCTCATTTCTCTCAAAGGTGGTGCAATCATCCAGGTAAAACCATCACCATATAAAGCTTTCAGCCAAATTCTCCAGTTTCCCCATGCTAGAGTCATTGAATCTGTTTCCAGTATAAGGGGAAGAATCAATAACCTAAAAAGCCCATATATCCGTTTTGCACCGGGATTGAGTCTTAAGTTTACCGGTATACTGCCCAATCAATGGGCGATTTTTAAAGACGGCGATGAGCAGTTCACATTTTACAATTTATCCCACCAAAAAGATACGTCATTCTCCAAATCCACCCTTCCCTTTTTAGGATATCTTCTTTCTTTCAATCCCGAACATGTTCTCTTGCTCCAACACGGCGGTGGATCGGGTATACCCTGTGTCTTGGCCTCAGGAGCCCGAAAAATCACTATCGTCGAACAAAACCCGCAAATTGCCCGAGCCATTCGAATTCATTATAACCTTCCCGTGGTAAACCAGAATTCCAGAGCATTCCTCGCCAGATCCAATAAACGATTCAACGTCATCCATGTGGAAAACTGGGGAACATCAATCCCAGGCGCAGCAACCCTCAACCAGGAACACCTCTTCACTATTGAAGCATTCAAGGAATACCTAAAACATCTCACGGAGCAAGGCATCCTCATCATTTCTCGGAAACTTCTCCTTCCCCCTGCAGACTCGCTCCGCCTCTGGGCTACCGCTTATGAAAGTCTAAGGTCGCTTGAAATTAAAAACCCGGAAAGCCACATAGCTTTGCTGCGAAACTGGGACACTTTCACACTCATCGTCTCTGCACAGCCTCTAGAAAAAACATCCATCATAAAAGATTTTGCACGGGATCAAAACTTCGACCTCGTTTTTCTTCAAGGTATTACTAAAGAGACAGCCAACAGATTCAATATGTTCGATGAACCTTACCATTTCCTTGAAATACAACGCATTTCACAAGCATATAGATCCAGCACTGAGAGAGCGTTTTTTGATGACTATCTCCTCGATGTTGCTCCGCAGTCGGACATACGACCTTTTCCCAACAGATTTATTAAATGGTCAAGGCTAAAAGAAATTTATAAAAGTATGGGAAGTAGATTTTACACCCTATTTATGTCAGGCGAAATCGTTGTTGCGGTTGTATTTTTCGAAGCACTTATAATTTCTATTCTCCTGCTGGTACTTCCCCTGTTTGCGATTCCAAAAAAAGAAAAAAAGATCTTTTCTCATATTCTTTATTTTCTTTCAGTTGGAGCAGGTTTTATGTTTGTCGAACTCTTCTTTATTAAAAAATATATCCTTATCTTTGGTGACCCTGTAGTCAGCTTCACTGTTGTAATCTCAGGAATCCTCATTTTCTCAAGCATCGGAGGCTTTTTTTCTCAGCGTCTTGGGCACAAAAGCCTCCGCTATGCCCTTATCGTTTTATTTGTTTTTCTAATCCTGATATTTCTCGGCTTTGATACAATTGTCCATCGAATCCTCGGATTTTCAGGCATCCTTCAATACCTGGTGACAATCCTTCTTCTTATGCCGGCGGGATTTCTTGTGGGACTACCCTTCCCTCTCGGCATGCGGTATCTTTTAAAAAGCCCTGGTCAACGCGCACATGCCTGGACGGCAAACGGATGCGCTTCCGTCTTGACTTCAATATTAGCAGCTCAAATTGCACTCAGCATTGGAATCAACGCGATAATTGTCTGCGCGGCATCAGCGTATTTCTTGGCATTTCTTGTAACCGTTCACGGATTCAGAGATTCAAAAAACCCATTTTCCTTTTATGGTTGGCACTTTCAATGATTTTTCAAGCTGCTTTAGAAATTGCTTTCTCAGTATTTCTTTTGCCCCGAAACTGATTAAAAGATCGGTTGTTACCTGGCAGTCTATCATATCAAATGACAATGTTTTAAGATATTCAACAAACTTCACAAAGGCAACTTTTGACGCATTATTTTTTCGCGTAAACATTGATTCCCCAAAAAAACATTTTCCCAGAGAAACACCATATAATCCACCTACCAGTTCCCCTTCACTCCAAGCTTCTACTGAATGTGCATATCCTAAATTATGAAGTTTGCAATAGGCTGTAATCATATTTTTTCCTACCCAGGTTTCTTCATTTTTTTGCAATCGAACTTGTGCGCATGATGCTATTACACGATTAAAAGCGCTATCCATCGTCACATGAATCATATCTTTTTTGATTATCTTTTTCAGACTTTTTGAAACCTTTAGCTCCTCGGGATACAACACAAGGCGAGGATCGGGTGACCACCACATTATAGGCTCTTCATCTGAAAACCATGGGAATATACCCAACTTATAGGCAAGTAGAAGTCGCTTTGCGCTCAAATCGCCGCCAATTGCAAGCAAGCCGCTAGTATGGGCAAGATGAGCTGGAGGAAAGACCAATTGATCGGATAGAAGAAATACAGGCATG
>CAZQOH010000353.1:0-3108 GCA_964594355.1 uncultured Desulfobacterales bacterium | reverse complement strand
CGGTATTTTTGAAAAAATATGCATTTTTTTTGATCCTTATATCGGAATTCAAGACCCCTTACAATCTGAAATGGCTGAAAGAAGCCTTTCCAGTAGTCCACTACAATACAGATGTGAGAAACTTTGAACAAGTTGCTGAAATATTTACAAAGGAAAAAGGATTTGCAGCGGTCATACATCTTGCAGCTCAAGTGGCTGTAACCACATCAGTTGTAAATCCCAGGGAAGATTTTAACATCAATGCTCTGGGGACATTCAACCTTCTTGAGTGCCTTAGAAATTATTGCCCGGATACTCCGCTCTTATATGCTTCTACAAACAAAGTTTATGGGCATCTGCCGAATGTTGAAGTTATTGAATCGAATCAGCGCTATACTTTTAAGGATAAAAGCGGTATCGGGGAATCTCGGCTCCTTGATTTCCACTCTCCCTATGGATGCTCCAAAGGCTGCGCTGATCAGTATGTGATCGACTATGCTCGTATCTATGGTCTGCGCACAGTAAGCTTTCGCCAGTCATGTATCTATGGCGAACGTCAGTTCGGGGTTGAAGATCAGGGGTGGGTAGCTTGGTTTATTATCGCGGGAGTCCTGGGGATGCCGATCACAATTTACGGTGATGGGAAGCAGGTGAGAGATATATTGTTTATAAGTGATTTGATCGAGCTCTTCGATAAGGCCTTAAACAATAAAGCTATCCTGACGGGAGAAGCTTATAATATCGGCGGAGGGACTGAAAATACTCTTTCTTTATTGGAACTGATTGATTTTCTCAAGGGAGAGGGTCTGAACCTGCAATTTAAGTTTGAGGACTGGCGACCGGGAGATCAGAAAGTTTATATCAGCGACAGCAGCAAAGCATGGGAGAAGTTGAATTGGAGACCCAAGGTGTCTCCCAGCACGGGAATAAGAAGACTTATGAAATGGGTTCAGGCTCATAAAGATTTGCTTCGACAGTTGCTAACGGCATGAGTGACACAAAAGCAAGAGGTTATTTACCCAATAAGCGGAAAACTGGTTATGCATATTGCGATTGATGGTAAGCGATATTTTCTCAATTCATCAGGGCTTGGGAGATATAGCAGAAATCTTGTCAACAGTCTCCTCTCTTTGGAGCATAAAGAAGAATTCTTTATTACCCTTTTCAGGCCAAAGGGAAGGGTCAAATTCGATGCTTCATCATATCCTCAATTAAAATTAATCACAGCAAAATATTTTTTACCTGGTGATATAGGTAACGGATTTTGGCGTTTTGTCAAATTGCCCAAATTGATCAATGCAAAGAGATATTCATTATTTCACGGCCCGAGTCATGTGTTACCAGGGAGAGTAAAGTGCCCGACGATTGTCACAATGCTCGATCTTATTTTTTTACGGTTTCCCCGTTATTTCCCGATGTGGGACAGGAATTATTATAAAATAATGTTTAAAAAATCGGCCCACAGGGCCGACCATATAATCAGTATTTCTAAAGTAACCAAGGCTGATTTGATAAATTTTTTTGGGATTGATGAAGATAAGGTTTCCGTGGTTTACCCGGCCCTTGATGATCTTTTTACTCCCCTTGTTGAGCATCAACTGGAAGAAGTTAAAGCCAAATTTTGCTTGCCGGAATATTATATCCTCTATGTAGGCAATATTGAGCCACGGAAAAACATCCTGCGCCTGGCGCAAGCTTTTGACTATCTTGTTTCTTCAGGTAGAATAAGTGAAGAAGTACAGCTTCTGATTGTCGGGCAAAAAGGATGGTTTTACAAAGATATATTCGCGGGGATCAACGCTTTGCCCAACAGAGAGAAAATAACTTTTATGGGGCCTGTTTTTGGCCAAAATCTGGCCGGAATATATCAAATGGCTAGGGTAATGGCGTATCCATCCATGTTTGAGGGTTTCGGCTACCCGGTGCTGGAAGCCATGCGACTGGGAGCGCCTGTTTTAACTTCCCGGGTTTCTTCCCTGCCGGAGGCCGGAGGTGATGCTGCTTTTCTAATCGAACCTGAGAGTATAGACGACATCGCTTCCGGGCTCGAAAAACTTATCAATGATGAATCTCTTCGAAAAGATCTTATTCAAAGAGGCTATAAACATGCTCAGAGATTCACCGCTGAAAAAATGGCACGTCAGACGATGGCTATATACAAAAGGTTTGTAAGATAACAATTAAAACGAAGTATACTGTAAACGGCCACAATCTGCACTTTTGGTTTTTGCTATTTGCGATGGATTTTATGTAATTAAAGCAAATAACCACAGAATAACCATCGAATTTCTATCGAATTTCCATTGAACGACAAACTACCAGTCTGGCACAGAATTAAAAAGCTTAAAACAAAACCGTTTTAAGTATATTAACAACAGTGGCAACTAGACTGAATCGATTATGATTTTATAGACCCTTTCAGGTGTTAAAGCCATCATGCATGAAAAATGTTTTTTAGGACATTTTTTATTTCCATGTAGAGAGCATGGTGAACAATCTGCTCCATCATACAGCAAGATCGAATCTGCATCATATTCAAACATACCGGGATCGGTAGGACCGAATATCACAAAGGCTTTTTTAGAAACACCTCTGGCAATATGAAACGGTCCGGAATCATTTGTGACGACATATCTTGATCTGGCAATCAGGGCGCCGCTTTCCTTTAAATTCAATTTTCCAGCCAGGTTCACACATTTATCGCCGACTTCGTTTTTTATAAATTCAAAATCATCAAAATCGTCTTTCCCCCCTATCAGCACTATTTGACCTCCCAATCGTTTACCAAGCTCTGAGAAATATTCCTTTGGCCATTTTTTTGTATTATTGGCTGCACCAGGCGCCATAACAATATAATTGTGAAAATCTTTTACCTTTGCAAAAGCTTCTTTTTTAAAATCAAATTCCACTTTTTCATTTGTGTAGAAGATGCCAAGCTTGCTCAGAGGCCTGAAGTAATTTTTTACAATGGTGTCATCGACCTTATACCTAATCCATCTGATATATACAAGTGGAGCCTTCCACCAGGATCTTTTTTTATATCTTAGTACCTTACCATTTATGAACCTGGAAAATAAAATAGTTCGTATTTTTGAATGAAGGTCTAGGATTATGTCATAGTGGTTCTCG
>CAZQOH010000352.1:0-3118 GCA_964594355.1 uncultured Desulfobacterales bacterium | reverse complement strand
TTTTGATATTCTCAATATATCTGTATTTTTTGATACCTTGGTTCCTGGCAAGATATCACGAAAATTAAAGGGGCATCATTTCTGATATAACATTGTCGTATCAGATATTTAGTAAAAATAGATGGTTGTAAGATGTCACAGAGTTGAACTAATTGAATAATAAGCATTGAGTGCCACATAAAACCTTCATCACAACCCACACCCTTTACCCAAATCAGACTTTTATAGTGCATTTGGGAACTTGCTATTACGGTTCCGCCTATGTTATTTTAATAAAAAATTCTTTTAGGATTTTAGTAAAAATAGAATCATCCCCAAAGTAACCCAAAACACAGTTAAATTAAGGGGAGATTCATGTAAGGTATAAAGGCCCATAGGTAGTGTTAAACTATACTAGAATATGGACCTTTTTGTTTTAGAGCAAATTGGAGGATGTTTAAAGGTTAATAACAAATATTTGGAGTGTTTAAAGTGAAATATAAAAAAATATACGACATAAGTGTCGTCCTCGGAACCGAATCCATTGATTATCCGGGTGACACCCCTTATTCAAGGGATCTGATATGCACAATCGACGATAATGGTATTTATGATCTTTCAAAATTAGTAATGAGTTCTCATTCAGGCACACACATAGATGCTCCTTCACATTTCATTCCCCACTCAAAATCAATTGAAAAGTATGATATTCAGAATTTTATCCTTCCTGCCCAGGTCGTTAATATTGAAGATAAAGAATCAGTCCAACCTGTAGAGCTGGAAAACCTTGATATAGAGCCGGGTGATGCATTGCTGTTTAAGACGGATAATTCAATAAGCGGTCGGTGTAGAAATGGTGTCTTTTCTGAAAGTTTTGTCTATCTGTCACCAGAGACTGCTGCCTTTTGTGTTGAGAAAAAGGTAAGTCTGGTTGGTATTGACTATATTTCGATTGAAAAATACGGCGATGAAGCGTTTCCGTCGCATCGTAAAATTTTGGGATATAATATACTTGTTTTAGAAGGCATCGATCTTAAAGAAGTCCCTCAGGGAAGATATACGCTTATATGTCTTCCGCTAAAAATAAAGGGTGGCGAAGCCTCGCCAGTACGCGCCATCCTATTGCGGTGAGGAGATCCTATATGGAATTTAAACAGATCTATCAGGCTATTTTGGAGAACATGAATGGAGAGGTATATGTTCGCGACCTTGATAAGAATCTCCTATACATCAATCCTGCTTCTGAGAAGCTGACTGGCTGGTCCTTTGAGGAAGCTGCAGAGAAAAAATGTTATGAGGTGTTTGGAGATGAGGAACTGAAATGCATAGAAGTCTGTCCAGTTGACAAGGCTATTTCACAGAAACTCCACGTTCTCCACCATGAGGGCAAGCTGAAAACCCGGTCTGGTGATGTAAAAGATATGCAGGTCTCCATATCACCCTTTTACGATAAGGAAAATATTGTTGGCGCTGTTGTTGTTATGGAAGACATCAGCCGTCTTCGGGAAGTGGAGCAAACCAACATTAAAACTTTGATTGCCCTTGAAAAAGAAATTGAAATCCGTAAACAGGCCGAGGAGGCGCTACGGAAGAGCGAGGAAAGGTTTAGTGGCTTCGCCAAAGCCTCAGGATATGGTCTTGCAATGGGCAAGTTGAGCGGCCAATTAGTTTTTGGCAACTCGGCAACCCTCAGAATAGTAGAAGAAGAACCAGAAGCAGATTTTACTGCTAAGACATTCTACCAGTATTATACCGAGGAAGACAAACAGATATTGAAAACAGAAATTTTGCCGACTGTTATGGCAAAAGGTCAGTGGATAGGGGAAATCCCTCTCCTTACGGCCAAAGGAAATTTGACGCCAACCGAGCAGAATATTTTTCTCATTTCCGACAGACACGGGGCTCCCCAGATGCTCGGAAACATCATCACCGACATCACCGAACGCAAGCAGGCTGAAAAAAAACTGGAGCGTGAGAAAATATTTTCTGAAAGACTTATTGCCAGCAGTGTTGATGGTATCCTGGCTTTTGATCAGAACTGCAACTATACGCTTTGGAATCCTGGAATGGAACGTATTTCTGGCAAGAAATCGGAAGATATTATTGGTAAGCATGCCTTTGATATATTTCCTTTCTTAAAAGAAACAGGGGAGGATAAATTCTTTTTTGATGCACTCGCTGGCAAAACTGCGGTTGCCAAAGATAGGCCATACTATATAGAAGACACTAGACAGAAGGGTTTTTTTGAAGGATATTATTCTCCGATCCGCGATGAATCAGATGAGGTTATAGGAGGGCTCGGTGTCATTCGTGATATAACTGCACGAAAACAGGTCGAAGAAACGCTACGAGAGAGTGAGGAAAAATATAGACAGTTATTTGAAATGGAATCTGATGCGATTTTTCTTGTTCGACAAAACGATGGCCAAATTCTGGAGGTAAATACCGCAGGGACAGAGTTCTATGGCTACACCCGAGAAGAGTTACTAAAAATGACAAATATAGATCTTTCAGCCGAGCCTGATGCAACTCAAAAAGCAACCTTGGAGCCTAAAAGGGAAATACCTCTTCGCTATCATCGAAAAAAGAACGGCACTGTTTTTCCTGTTGAAATAACAGCAAATCAATTTATCTGGCAAGGTCAAGAAGTACTCATCGCTGCAATAAGAGATATTGCTAATCGCAAGCAGGCTGAGGAAGAGCGTGAAAAACTAATAAACGAGCTTCAGAAAGCATTAAAAGAAATCAAAACACTAAGAGGTATATTACCACTCTGCTCCTTTTGTAAAAAAATTCGAGATGATAAAGGCTATTGGGAAAAGGTTGATGTCTACATTCATAAACATTCAGAAGCTGACATTAGCCATAGCATATGCCCTGAATGTGCAAAAGAACATTACCCAGACTTGGATATTTATGACGATTGATACTTTGAAAAATCAGCATATAGTGGCCCGGTCTTTAGGCCGAAAATTCACGATAACTGCCTTTCATGGTGCAAATTTGAAGCCCCAAAATTTGCGTGATTCGGTCCAGTTATCATCTATTGACTCAATTTTTTCTCTGATGTAACTTCAGGCAAGCAATCTTCATTGCGACACGAAGTCGCGTATTTATAGACTGTTCAACGGAGGTCATC
>CAZQOH010000351.1:0-3142 GCA_964594355.1 uncultured Desulfobacterales bacterium | reverse complement strand
CGTCCCGAACGAAATCAAAGATTTCTGACGGGACAAGCCGCCGCAATATAAAAAGGATTTTTTTATTTATGATTTTTGCGAGGTTGAGGACGTAAAGTATTTGGCGCATTTTGCCGCTGCCCAAAATGCGACAAATACGAAGAAGCCGAATTGTGTTTCCTCATTAGCACAAGCGAGCGGCCAAGCGAGCGAGGCAGTGAGCCGAAGCCCCAGCTGAGGCGAACGGTGAATACACCAACAACGCAGCCCGCCCAAGCGGGCGGTGCATTAGATTAAGATACAGAGAACAAGGAAAAAAGTATATCGTAAAACCTTAATGATATTTCAGCCAAATGTGCGGATATATACTCTGGGCGATTTTTTTTCGTAAGTCTTTGATTTTTCAGGCATTTTTCGTTTTTCTCCTGTTCCAAAAAAAGAGAATTGAAGGGGGCAAAAAATTCAAAAGAAAAAATATCTTTTCGGGCGATTTTGATGTTTTTGCGTCTTGCCTTTCAGGCAATCCGCACATCGACTCCCTAGTCGCTGTTAAAAAGCAGAGGTAAAGAAATGCCCCCGCCCACCATAAATTGTCTCTGTGCTCGGATTGCAATCCTTCGGATTTCCATTCCCTGCGCTCAGAGCCAATTTATTCCCCCTGTAATATTTTGGTGGACAAAAAGTGTAAAAAGAGGTAAAATCGATTCCTATGAAAGATAAACGCTACAATATGAGAGAAGCGGCAAAAGAGTTAGGCGTTACACGTCAGACCCTTTATTATTGGTTGAAGAAAGGCTGGATTAAACCTAAGCGTGACTATCGTAACTTTCCGGTGTTTACAAAAAGAGATATTAATAATATTAAAAAATGGAAAAATAGCTTAAAGTAGCATTTAAAATTATGAGGTATATAAGTGAAAATAAAACTTAGAACCGATCATGCATTGTTTCAAAAACTGAAGAATGATTCACCTCTCTGGTGGGAAAATCTAAAATCAGATCCCACGTTATATATTGATATAAGAAAAGATAACTATTTAAATGTATATCATAATGGCGGATCTATTATGAGATTAGAAGGAGCAAAGGAATATAAAGCAAAAATACACACAGAGTATATACCTTTAAATAAAACAAGTGATTATGTGCCCTTTGATTTTCAAAATGGAATGATCGCTTTGCTTGAGCCTAAAATAATCAGTATTAACAGTTTTGAAAAAAAATCGCTTGAAAGAATCAAAAATAGAATACTGAAATTTTATCCTAATAATTCAGAAAAAGGTATCCAAGGGCAATACGTAGTTAAGACTAAAAATAAAAAACAAAGCGATGGGTTTTTTATTGATACCGAATTCCAGTATAAAGAAGGACGTATTGATATGGTTTGGGTAGACTTGAAAACTCACAAAATCGTATTTGTGGAATTAAAAACAATAGGTGACGAAAGATTGTATATAGATAGGAATAAGAAAAAAGAAACAATTGATAAGCAGCTTAGCAATTACTATGAATTTGCTTATAAAAACAAAGACACTTTAATCGATTATTATAACAGGGTGTTTTGCATTAAAAAAGATTTGGGTATATTGCCCGAATTTGTAAAAGGAAATTCCCTTAGTAATTATGAGTTGATTAATAAGCCAATTCTTTTAGTTGGTGATTGTACCAATAAATGGATCGATAAACACGCTGGTGATTTAAACAAGCAGCTTAAAGACATTGCTTTTGGTTGTGTATACCATGGCAAAGATACTTATAACTTTAGAGTACCTTATAAAACATCTGGCAATCGATTTAGATTAGACGAGATATAGAGTATATGAAAATAACCATCCATCGTGGAACTCAAGAAATCGGGGGGAGTTGTGTTGAGCTAATCGCAGCCAATTCAAGAATCCTGATTGATTTTGGGATGCCGCTAGTTAAAAAGAATAAAGAAAGATTTGAGCCATCTATTTTAGAAGGTAAATCAGTTGAAGAGTTAGAAGAGCTTTCAATTCTGCCTAAAATTGACGGCTTATATAAAGACGAAAATAAATCAATAGATGCTATTTTAATATCTCATTCTCACCTGGACCATTATGGTCTTTTAGGCTATGTTCATCCGGATATACCAATTTATCTGAGCGAGGGAGCAAAAGAATTAATTGATATAACGAATCTTTTTGTTCATAGAGAAGTCAAGAATTTGAATGTTAAGCTTATAAGCAATCGAGAATCTTTTGTTATAGGGGATTTTAGAATAACTCCTTATCTTGTAGATCATTCGGCATTTGATGCTTTAGCTTTCTTGGTTGAGGTTGAAGGCAAACGATTGTTTTATTCTGGTGACTTCAGGGGGCATGGAAGAAAAAGTGTTTTATTTAAGCAAATGATTGAAAATCCTCCGAAAAATATAGATTGCCTCTTGATGGAGGGTTCTATGCTTGGTCGAGGCAAGCAACTTTATAAAAATGAAAATGAGATTGAAAACAGAATTGTCGAAATTTTAAATGAAAATAATAATATAACTTTCTTTTGGCTCTCATCCCAAAATATCGACAGGATTGTTTCAGCGTATAGGGCGTGTCTCAAAACAGATTCAATATTTGTGATTGATTTATATACTGCCTATATCTTGGATAAACTTAATAAAATATCGAAAGGAGTCCCATGCTTTGATTGGAAAAATATACGAATTAAATATTACAGAAGTCATGCTAGCGTAATTGCTGATAATGTTTCAAAAGATATTCTTTATCGTTATAAAATAAGCAAAATCGATATGCCTGAAATTAATAAGAAAAAAAATAAGATACTTATGCTTGTTCGAGACAATAGTCTTTTTCCGATTATAGTTGATAAAATTGATAATACCTCAGGATCAAAATTTATATATTCTATGTGGGAAGGCTATCTAACTGATAAATTTAAAGATTATTGCAATGAGCAGGAAATCGCTATTGAGCAGGTGCATACAAGCGGCCATGCTGAATTAGAAGACTTAAAGAAATTTGCCAGTGCGTTGAATCCCAAAAAACTGATTCCTATTCATACGTTTGATAAAGAAAAATATCCAGAGTTATTTAAAAATGTTCAAATCTTGGAAGATGAAGAGGCCTTGGAGTTATGAAGATAGCAATATACACACGAGTATCAACCGAAGAGCAAGTAAGAGAAGGAAC
>CAZQOH010000350.1:0-3144 GCA_964594355.1 uncultured Desulfobacterales bacterium | reverse complement strand
TGACCCCTGGAATCCTTGGACCCTCTTCTCCAACTAATTTGGAGAAGAACCATAATTTATTGCACACCGGAAAAATTATGTAAAGTTGTAATATTTTAGTTGTTTGAAAACAAGACCGCTTGAAAGATAATTAAATTTTAACCGTGTAAAACTCGCGCATAAGTGAGTGTAAAGAAAGAATGGAGGGCTCAAACAATTACACGGCTGAAAATTTAATCACCTTTCAAGCTTATTTGCATAAACTGGTTTCAAAGAACTAAAGTGTTATGTAAAGTTTAGAATATCAGAATAGATACTTGCTATGATTAAAAGTTTATATTATGCGTTAATAATTATTTTAATGATTTATTTGGGTCTCACCATAAAATGCACAAAATCCACAACTAGAGACCTTTGAAAAATGCTCAATTTTGTTCAAGTTCAAGGAAGACGAAAATTTTAACCACAGGAATACATTGAGTATTTTGAGGATAGCGCTAAAGCTTCACTACGTGCCAAAATTTGAGTCTGACACAGAAATTGGGCAAAAGGGGGCGTTTTGCAAAGGTCTCAACTAAGGAACCAAATGGAGGCATATAGGTTATGAGGAATTACTTTATAATCACTTTCACGGTCGTATTAGTTCTTGTATGCGGTTGTGCGGCCCCCGAAGTAAAGCTCTTTACCGACGCAACAACCCCCCTTCAGGAATTCATCCTTCAGGGCAAGGAAGAGGGCAAAATCTTGGTTATCCCCATCAGCGGAATCATATCTGACGATCCAAAGGAGCATTTCTTGCGCACAATGCCGAGTATAGTGCAGGAAGTCGTTTCACAACTTCAACTGGCTGCAAAGGATAATGAAGTAAAGGCGATTCTTTTAAAAATTGATTCTCCAGGAGGCCCCACCACTGCAAGCGACCTTCTCTATCACGAAATTATGGACTTTAAAAAGCGAAAGAATGTCAAAGTTGTAGTTTCCATGATGGGTGTGGCAGCTTCAGGAGGTTATTACATCTCACTTCCAGCCGATTTCATCATGGCCCACCCTACAACAATAACAGGCTCTATAGGTGTCATCTTTATTCGTCCCATGGTGGCCAACCTTATGAATAAAATAGGTTTGGACATCGTAGTAAACAAGTCCGGAGAAAATAAAGATATGGGATCCCCTTTTCGTCTGGCTACTATACAGGAACAAAAGATTCTCCAGAACCTGACGGATGAATTGGGTCAAAGATTCATGAGTCTTGTGGCAAAGCACCGCAAGATAGATAAAGAAGCTTTGAATAAAATCTCCACTGCTCGAGTCTATCTTGCAGAAGAGGCTCTTCAAATTGGTCTTATAGACAAAATCGGATATCTTAGCGATGCCATTTTACAGGCTAAAAGATTGTCCGGATTATCGGAAAACGCCAAAGTTGTAACATATCGCCGTACAAAATACCCGAATGATAACCTGTACAACACTTCTGCAACTCAATTGAATGCCGGTGGTGTATCCCTTATCGATTTAAGATTGCTTGACTCTTTAACCCCTCTACGAACCGGCTTCTACTATCTCTGGTCACCTGCTTCAAAGTACAGATCTCGTTAAGTTGTCGAGTCTTACTCAACCACTTAACCATTCAACTATTTGATGATGTCTGAATTGTAGAAAAGGGTA
Organism: uncultured Desulfobacterales bacterium; assembly: GCA_964594355.1. GTDB lineage: Bacteria > Desulfobacterota > Desulfobacteria > Desulfobacterales > JAUVVS01 > JAUVVS01. The sequence goes on along the minus strand of CAZQOH010000350.1, from coordinate 1,500 downwards.
AACAAATTATGAAATTAAAGGATGTAGACTCTGTTTCAAGACTTCAATTCTTTAGAGGTTTTGCCTGGGCATTTTTCATTTTTGGTTTTTTAGGATTCATATTCGGCTTAATATTTGGTGGAGTGCTCTACGGATTGTTAGGTCTCATAGGAGGCGCTATTGTTTCTTTGTTCGTATCTTTAATTATGATATTTATTGCAGATAAGATTGGTGGATTAGCAGGACTAGTTTACCGTGGATTTAATCCAGGTTGGAAGCTTCGCGAGCAACTCGCCGGTGATATAAATCAGGTAAGAAATCATAAAATGCACAAACGATTCAATAAAGCTCTCCGAATAGCAAATGAAGTCTTGGATCAAGACCCTGAATTTCCTGAAGCTCTGTTTCTAAAAGCTCAGATTTTATGGGAGGGATTTGAAAAAGCGGATGAGGCCAAAGTTTGCCTCAAAAAAGTTATGGAAGTAGCGCCAAGAGATGATACATATCATCATTGGGCTTCGACTCTTTTTGATGAAATTTATGAAAAGAGTAAAGACCGGTGAAAGATTATACAACTTTATTCATCAAATTCTTAACTGCCGCCATATACTCAGAAAATCCGAGTTGGAAGATATTATTGTGATTGGCACCAGGGATTTTAAGCATGGTCTTATCAGGAGATTGAGAGGCGTTATATAGTGCTTGTCCGTCTGAAAAAGGTATGATGTGGTCAAACTCGGCATGTATGATCAGGGTGGATCTTTCAAATGCTTGTATCTTATTCAAATTCCAAAAGCTCTCCGACTCTTTGAATCCAATAGCTTCCAGATTGATTCCTAAAAGCTGCAGCAGTGGACCGGCGTAAGCAAAACCGCTTTCAATAATAAGACCGTCAATTTTATCTTTATAGCTTGCCGCAAGCTCAATCGCAGAAGCACTTCCCAAAGATCTGCCCATTATTATAAAGAAACCCGAATATCCATTTTCTTTAAGCCATTTTTTCACAAAATCAAATATCATATGGCAGTCCCGCATCATGTTCGTAATTGTGGGTTTTCCGGTCGAACGACCGTAACCACGATAATCGACCGCTAAAAAATTAATTCCCATTTTATTATACACTGCTCCTAAATCATCGTAATCTGCAACTATTTCACCGTTGCCATGGAAAAAAAGTATATTTTTTGCTGATTTTTCTTTCATGTGAAAACGAGCACCTATTACTGCGTTCTCTTCAACCGGAATAAGTATGTCTTGCGCGGTAGTTTTTTGGATCGCCCTCCCCTGCTCAGGTCTAGGGTGAAAAAGAAGCGAAAGCACTTCCGACCGATCTAGAACCGAATAATCGATTTTCGAAATATCTATCATTAAAACACCTCCCAATTTTTTATCTTTCCTATAAATATCAAGTAATCGAAAATTTTACAATATTTGATAATACTCAAAATAATATTCCGTTGCAAAGACTGTATGCAGCGTCTGAGCTTCCGAGCTAATCAATTTGGGGACATTTGATTAAGC
>CAZQOH010000349.1:0-3149 GCA_964594355.1 uncultured Desulfobacterales bacterium | reverse complement strand
TATCAGAGGTCCTAGCAAACAGCCACGCTCAAGCAATTTTTACAAAAATCTTTTGTGGGTACACTATAGTACTTCATAATGAATGGGGAACCGAAACTTATCTGGCGTAGCTGGATTCATCCTGTTCAAGTCTTCACAGATATGCCGTGCGGCATAATCAATTTCCGGGTTCATAAATCTTCTCAGTTGCACTCTTAATTCTCCTGTTTCCAATTTTATATGCCCTCCTCTACCTACTATCATAGATAACGCCGGCAACAACTCTTTCTTTACATCGTAATAATTAGATAAAAGCTCGCACATTTTCTTTTCCATGTTGTATGCAAATACCTTGATACAGTCCAAAAATCGTTTCTTCTCATAATTGAGTTGAAGTAATTTTTCTCCACCATGTGCTTGATCGAATCGTATCTTTACAGGTGTTTTCTCAATCTCATGGTTTATAAATAATATTTCATTATCTATCTTGGCAATATCAGCAAACAATTGAATCTGCTTCTTCTTTATCTCTTCCAAACTAGTCTTGTCTGTCTCTTTAAGTACCTGCTCTGCTAATTGAACTTTTAATTTATGCAACTCCCTAGCTCGACTGGCTTTTGTCTTCTTTAATTCTTTTACTTTCGGATTATCAACCATAGGCTGTTCTCCCAGCTCATCTGTCACATAACCAGGAGAATAGTTTATCAAGTGTTTCATCAAAAGCTCTTTAATCAGATTCTCCTCACCCCATCTCCGGCAAATCAGCTCTATTATCTTTTCAGCGCTTACCTCGCTATCCTTAGCATTCGTATAAATTGCAGCTCGCTTCTTATCTTTCCCGCTTTGTATTACGATCGCACGAATTACACCATATTTATTCATTGTCCGCTCTGTCTGAAAATATTTTACCTCTTTAGATTTTTGAATTTCATACTTTACTTTTACACTCTGATCAAATCTTCCTTCCGCTACATCGTTTACCCATTTGTCAGCATACTTTGCCCAGCTAATAAATATTGCTCTTCGCTTCTTATCTTTTCTGTCCTTACCATCAAGATACCTGTATAATTCTGCACTATAGCCCTCTCGATCAAATATGACTACTAGATCCTCTATTCCCGCATCGCTTAGACCAATCTTATGTCCTATCTTTTTGGCCTTCTCCAATATCTCTGGTATCTTTTGAAGTAAATCCTCGGATGAAGACCTGATTAAAAATATCCATGGATTAAATTTGTCATCTACCGCAATGAAATTATAACTACCCTTCATCGGAATCTTACGCACTCCATGCCAGCCTTTGGTTATCGGATACATCCCATAATAAGGCAAAAAATGTCCATCTATGTATATCACACCCCACTTAGCTATCCCCGTCTTTAAATATGTCAGTGCAAATTCATCTATTAGCTTTTCGCTTTTGTCTAACTGTCTTACTTTGTGTAAAAACCGCCGTAAGGTGTACAAACTTGGACTAAATGACCGACCCATTAACATGCCGAATTCTTCAGGGTATACGGTCTTGAAATCTTCTATCGACCGGAAACCAAATACATCAAAGTAAAATAACGTTACGCATAATTCATCTAAACTGTAACCTTCATAAGTCGGAATATCAATTACACGCTCTAACGTCGGTAAAAAAGAATAATGCTCCAATAAAGGTGCAAATAGCAACCCACCTGCATACGCATTGTAGTGCCCTTGTTCTAATTGATCCAAATACCTGCGTTGGGCCTGCGAATAATAGCGCAAGGATTTTCTCTGAAGAATTGATAAATTGCTTATTTCTCTCTTCTTTGTTTTCTTACTTTCTTCTTCTAAAACTATTTTGATTTCCTCTTTCGGTTCCGTATTGTAAGTAAAGGGCAGATGCAATTGCTCTTTATCATCAGGATCAAAAAGACCTATCTGTTTAACCTCACACTCATGCATACCTATTCTTTCATTAACAAGTCCGTTCTCCATTAATACCTGACGGATACTGGATATGCTCACATACTCATTCCATGATTCTAATCTATTTTGAATAGTTTCATATCCCAAAATACCTTCCTGCAAAACTAATATCAATATCTTTGCTCGTAAGCCAGAAGTTAGTTTCCATCTGTCTCTCGGGCCACTACGCTGGGGGATCAGACCCTCTAATCCGTACTTCGTAAAATTCACAACATATTTCTGAACCGAATTAATGTGGATGCCGAATCCTCGAGATAGATCTTTTTGCGTGGCAAAATTGGATTTATACAATTGGGCAATAACCATACGTTGGGATGCGGTATCCCAAGATGGCCAACTCATATATATTCTTCCATTCAATAGTACACTCTTTATCCCACCAGATTCGATCACTTGAATCTTTTTCGGTTTCTCATGCCCTGAAAAATAATTCTGTTCCATGCCTACCCCCCTGTATTGCGGGCAGGATACAGAAAAAATACCAAAACTCAAATACACATGAGATTTTTAAAAATGGCTGCTTTAATTTAAACTGATATATCAGACACTTATAGCACCACCTTTTTTAGCGTGGCTGTTTGCTAGGACCTCTGATCCATAGTGGGGGTTTCATTTCTTGAATTGTGATGCGATTGATAATAAGGAAAGGCGAGTTCAAAACAATAGAGAGTGCATAAAGGACGCAAATGACCGAGAAAAAAAATAGTTATCGAATCGCCGTGGTTCATGGAGACGGCATCGGGCCGGAAGTCTGCCGGCCGACTGTCGACGTCATCAAGGCTGCCTTGGGTGACCGGCAGACCCTCGATTTCATCGAATACCCAGGCGGGGCCGGCGAATATCTGCTTAGCGGCGAGGCCCTGCCCGCGGCAACGCTGGAGGGATGCCGCCAGGCTGACGCTATTCTCCATGGCGCTGTCGGCGATCCCGATGTCGTGCACCCCGACGGGACCGAGGCGGGTCAGGATTTCAGCCTTAAACTCCGTTTCACTTTGGATCTGTATGCCAATATCCGCTACATAAAACTGTACGACGGTGTCAATTCTCACCTGAATGGGCGCAAAGCCGGCTCAATCGATTATGTTATCGTCAGGGAAAATGTCGAGGGGCTCTATGCGGCCAGAGGGGGTGGTGTGATTCTTAGAGACCGGGTCGCCACGGATTCTCTGGTGATAACCCGTGAAGGCACGGAACGGATTGCCCGAACCGCA
>CAZQOH010000348.1:0-3160 GCA_964594355.1 uncultured Desulfobacterales bacterium | reverse complement strand
ATGATGCATCAATTCCTTATCTTGATGCTGAAATCACCATGCTTCCTCAAACTACAGCATATCTTGAAGGAAAAGAAGCGGAACAAATGATCCGATTGATGGAAGCCCTTGAAGATTGTGATGATGTTCAAAAAGTTTATACTAATGCCGATATTCCAGACGAATTAGTAAATAGCCAGTAATAAACGGAAATATTTTTTAGTAATAGCCCGGCCACAAAGACACGAAGGCACAAATATTATAATATAATTTATCTTTGATATTTTAATCCTCTAGATTGATTATATCTGTTCCCTCGGGTGGCTGAAACCTGAACATTAAATCACTCAAATTCTCCTTAAATTGAAAGTTACTCAATTTTATTTTGGTTTCATCCTCGTATGCATTCAATGTAACAATCTGTACAACATCAAATGTTTTCTTTGAAATCGATAAATATATAACAGACAAGTCAAATGATTTTTTCCCGGGTAAAAGTTTCAGCAAATAATAATCATTTCTGTTGCTTTTTTCGAGGGTTAAACTGAAATTCCGTCTGATAAGCTTAATGTCCGAAAGGAAGTTGGCTCCCTTGCCTTCTCCGAAATATGAGGGGGCATTCCCGACCATAACCTGCTTGTCTTCCGGTCTGTATATCCATAACTCTTTACCGTCTGTAACGATAATTTGCTTTTCAGGTTTTTCGTACTCCCATCTCATCATGCCTGGTCGTTTGATAAATATCTTCCCAAATGCAGTATCACTTATTTCCATCGCTTTTATTGTTGATACTTGATCAAAACGCGCCGAAAAACCAGCACCAGCATACCTCTTTTCAACCCGGTCTAAAATCTCGTCTAGTGTTAGTGATGATTCCATTGCCGTTGAATTTAATACCAAAGACAAATTGTCGCATAAACCCGATAGTATATTTAAAAACATCAGGGTTAATAAAAAAAATATTGCTCTACAAAATTTCATAAATAATACTCTTTTTTTTAATTTATTGATGAGACCTTTGAAAAAGTGTCTTGTTATCTTAAAAGAATCTTTTTGTAAATAGCTTATTTTTTCCAGTTTTGATATCAGAGACGACATGGCCTTTTTTCGCCGGCTTGCTGAGGAAATTGGCGTGGCAGTCGTGCCGGATTCATGTTTCTTTTACGAACCGATTAATCATCTGATCAATTTTCATTTTGCCAAAATCATGTCAATCCTTTTAATCTTGTCTAACAAAAAAGGAAATTTCTATACTATTCAATTAATACTATTTAATAAACAAGTCATTAACAGAGGCGGACAAATGAATTAACCGCAGCAAAGGCGGTGGCAATTCCAAGACCGGAACCGCATTTCATACGCTTCCAATCCTGGTGAGCCAGAACGGAACCGGCCGCAAAAAGTGTCTCAAAGGCGGGGCGATCATTTCCATCAAGAGGTCGGAATGCGTCATCGATTTCAAGACCGGCCCGGTTTATTGAATGCCCTTTCGGGTCAAGAAAATTCTTGCTATGCCATTCTGTTCTATGCTTAGGCTGATGAACCGGCAAATTAAAAATAGTCTCTTGGATGTGTTTTCTATCCGCGTGTAACCCTCCTCCGATAAATCTACCGCTTGCTAAAATGACTCCTTTGGATTGCACTATTTGTTCCGGAGTCTCATTGCCGATGTAAAGTTCAAAGTTCTTATCAGCCCCGTTGCGGACTTCCAGTACCTGCTTTTGTGAAAGATACTGAATTCCCATGGATCGAAGTTGCCTCTCAAAGGCTTCTTTGAGACGAAGACCTGGAACGGAAGGTGGTATGGTGGGAATCTCGAACAACGGTACCCCTATTAGTCTCTCTAAATCGGCAACAACTTCATTAGATCGATACAAGCCTAAAATTGCAGGCATACCTATTATCTTTGCATTTTTAACATGGGGTCGTACTATCCGGGCAAATTTCTCCCGATTTTGTAATAATACCAATGCATTAGCCATGTGTTCCGGGTATACTTCAGTCATATCTGAAGTTCCCGGAAAAGAGATTCGGGTTGCACTCAGATCCGGCCACTTTTCTTGCAATGTGTCCGCAATCAACCGCGCACTAAATCCTTTTAAGCCGCGAATATCGATGAGCAGGCAGGGTAACTTTTTCTCAAGAGCTTCTACTCCATTCCACATGGTTTTGGGAACACAATAAGTGGTTTTGGCTGGACCCATGGAAGTAATAACCTCGACGTTCCGATTCATATTCCTGCAATAGGGAAGACCGGCATCTTGCAAAAAAGAAAGAATCTCTTCAAAAGCCGCTCGGATGTCTTCCGTTTTCAAACGGGCATATGGATGTTCAGGGATATCCTTAACTAAAGCCTTTATCCCGGCCCATGGATCGTGCCATAGATGTTTTTCGCTCACCGGGTGCACCCCAAATAAATCGAGCAATCCGCTGGAAAAAATTATTTCTCCGGTGCTTCCAACCAGGACGGTAGAGATGCCCCTATTGGCCGCAAACATAGCAGATGCCATACCGGCAATACCGGTGCCGATAACGGCCAGATCACATTTTATAGGTTCTGAATTGGGCATATATGTATTGCTTTCTTCCTTTTTAATTCTTAGACAGGATATACAGGATGACCAGGATAAAAGAATAAAAAAATCATGTTAATCCCGTTAATCCTGCCAAAAATTTACTTACACCTTAATTGAGCGAAAATAATACTCAATTAGGCGTTAATTGTTAATTGTTATTCGTTATTAGAATTTGATGATCTTCTCATTTTATAATTCTATGATTGATGAAAAATAAAAATAGATTTTATTCCTTCTAAACGATTAACCAATAACAAATAACGAATAACTCCCAATTGATTTTTCATCAATTGGGATTACAGTTCCAGACCAAAAACCCCGCAATGCAGAGCCTCCAGCAGTTCCGTCTGAATCAGTTGTCTGTCCCAGAGAATCGGATGCTGCCCCTTCCAGCGTTTGCTAAGAAATTCTCTGAGACCCTTCAGACACTGATCCGGATGTAATCCGTCCCGGTCATACATATAGGTTGTAATCCTGGCCCCGCAAAAGGTACCCTGGCACGCGCCTTTGCCGATCCGGCTGCGCAATCCGATAGCGTTGAGATCCGGTTTGCCTTTTTGTTCATGAATGGATTCTATTATGGCATCCACCGCGCTTTTGGGAAC
>CAZQOH010000347.1:0-3162 GCA_964594355.1 uncultured Desulfobacterales bacterium | reverse complement strand
ACGCTGCATACATTCTTTGAAACGGAACGTTATTTTGACAAACACTATAATCGTTATTTGTTATTTGTTTTTTGTTTAAAGTCGGTTTGAAAATCGATTTTCATCATTCCATTAACGAATAACAAATAACCAATAACACATAACTGAGTTTTTACTCAATTAGGACAAGTGGAGGTCTAAGCCGTCCATGACAAGAAATAAATCTTTGCCTATTAAGGGCGCAAAGGAATCAAAGGAATTAATGGATGTCGCACTGGGTCGGGAATATGCCGATTTGGCTATAATTAATGCCAATCTTCTTAATGTATATACTGGAGAACTGCTGGATCAATGTTCAATACACATCAAAAAAAATTGGATAGCCTATGTGGGGAAAGACACAAAGGAAAGAATCGGCAAAAAGACAAAAGTCATCAATGCCGAAGGGAAAACAGTTGTCCCAGGTTTTATTGACGGGCATACACATCTCGCCTGGATGTATAGTGTCAGCGAATTTTTAAAATATGCCATGAAAGGCGGAACCACAACAATTGTTACCGAAACTCTTGAACCCTTCCCCGTATCTGGTTATGAGGGCGTCATAGATTTCCTAGACTCCTTAAAGGATCAGCCTATCAAAATACTGGCTACTGCTCCGCCCATGGTCTCCATCAGCCAGACAACACGCGGCATCTCAATAGAAACACTTAAAAAGCTTCTGGCCAGAGATGATATCATCGGATTGGGTGAATCATATTGGCAGGCAACTATCCAAGAACCCGACCAGATGCTTCCGGTATATGAAGAAACGCTCCTTTCAGGAAAAAGCCTGGAGGGGCATTCCGCCGGCGCCAGAGATAAGAAACTTATGGCATATCTATCCACCGGTATCTCCTCCTGCCATGAACCCATAACAGCCGGAGAAGTTCTTGAAAGAATAAGACTGGGTCTCTATGTCATGATAAGAGAAGGGAGTATAAGAAGAGATCTTGAAGAGATCTCCAAGATAAAAAATTCAGGAGTAAATTTGAGACGGCTGATTTTGGTTACAGATGGAGTGGAACCGGTGGATTTGATTGAAAAAGGTTACATGGAATTTATTGTCCAAAGGGCTATTGACTGCGGTTTTGATCCGGTAAGTGCCATCCAGATGGCCACCTTAAATGTGGCCGAGCATTTTTCGCTCGATCACCTGATTGGAGGGATAGCTCCCGGAAGATATGCCGACCTGCTGATTATTCCTGATCCCGAAACCATAGAAGCGCAATACGTGATAAGCAATGGCCAGATCATTGCCCAGGAAGGAAATCTTCTTCAATTTCCCAGGGAACATATTTTTTCAGAAAATAGCCTGAAAAGTGTTCATCTGCCGCGAGAACTGGAACCAGTTGATTTTATTATAAATGTGAAGGAAAGCTCATCGAAGGTAGAAGTAAGAGTAATAGATCAAATTACAGATCTTGTTACAAAAGAGCTAAAAATGACGCTCCCTGTAATTGATAAAAAAATTAGACCGGATATCAATCAAGACATATTAAAAGTTGCCGCCGTTGATAGGACTCGCAATCCAGGTAAAATGTTCGTCGGGCTTATCAGGGGATTTTGCATGAAGTCAGGTGCAATCGCTTGCAGCGCGGCCTGGGACACATCGAACATCATCGTTGTAGGCGTCGATAATAGAGATATGGCCTATGCTGTCAATAGAATATACGCCTTGCAGGGCGGAGTCGTAGTCTGTGATAAACAGAAAATACTGGCTGAACTTTCCCTACCCATCTTTGGCGTCACTTCCGATATACCCATGGATGCACTAGCCCAGAAGCTTATAAATATCAAAAAAACGGCATCCGATCTTGGCGTTCCCTTTCCTAATCCTTTATTAACATTGATTACCCTCACGGGGGCGGCAATCCCATACTTAAGAATTTGTGAAGAGGGTTTAGTGAATTTAAAAGACGGGAAAACACTTAACCTCATTTGCTAACTTTTTACGAGACATTCAATATTCAATCAAAAATCGTCAATCTGAGACCTTTGAAAAATGTTCAATTTTGCTCAAGTTCAAGGAAGACGAAAATTTTAACCACAGGAATACTTGAAGTATTTTGAGGATTAAAATTTGAGTCTGACACAGAAATTGGGCAAAAGGGGACGTTTTTCAGAGGTCTCATAGGGAGGTTTGAGAAAATTATAACAGCAGGAATCGATTGTGGTGCGAAAAATACCAAAACCGTCATCATGAAAGACGGACGGATCATAGGCAAGGGAACTGTATTGACAGGCTTTTATCAGGAGAAGGCTGTTGAGGAATCCCTGGAAAAAGCCGCTCAGATAGCCGGCATTTCAAGAAATAATATCGAAAAGATCATTGGCACCGGATCTGGAAAGGATTCCATAAACATGACTGATGATACGGTTAATGACATTAAGGCTATGGGTAGGGGTGCTCATTATTTTTTTCCTAATGCCCGGACTGTAATCGATGTAGGTGCTGAAGAAGGAAGAGCCGTCAAGATTGACGAAAATGGAAATCCCGTTGATTTTGCCATCAATGAAAAATGCGCTGCAGGAGCCGGCGTGTTTATAGAAACCATGGCGCGCGCATTGGAAGTGACCATTGAAGAAATGGGCTCCTTGTGTCTTACATCAGACAAGGAGATTCCTATGAATGCTCAGTGCGTCATTTTTGCCGAATCAGAGGTCGTTGGGCTGATTCATTCAAAGACGGATAAACCGGATATCAGTAAAGCCATTCATGATTCAATGGCGAGCCGGATTGTATCTATGATTCGCCGCATTGGAGTGAATGAAGATGTGGTTTTAATTGGCGGTGTAGGGCATAATCCCGGTTTTACGTCTGCCATGAAAAGGGAGTTGAAATTAGATAAAATTTACATCCCTGATGATCCGGAATATGGCGAATCCGTGGGGGCAGCTATTATTGCAGCTGGGTAAATTTGAAACTTGAACAAGCAATCAAGACAACACGAAAGATGAGTCTATTCCCGCTAACACGGGACTCAAAAAGTAATACGATTAGAAATCTAATCACCTCTTAGGTTTTTTCACATCAGTTTGTTTAAAAAGGCTAAATTGTTATCTATAGCGCTTGTCAAAATAACGTTTCGTTTCAAAGAATGTATGCAGCGTCTGAGCTTCCGAGTTAATCAATTTGGGGACATT
>CAZQOH010000346.1:0-3170 GCA_964594355.1 uncultured Desulfobacterales bacterium | reverse complement strand
GTTAATTATTTATCAATCGGTTCAACCTCAAGAACAAGGTTAACGACCTTTATAACCCGAACCTTTACGTCTTCTTGTATTGGATCTTTTGAACTTGCATTCCACAGTTCACCGTGGACAAACACCTTACCTTCAGGTATGGTTGGTTGTTTTACGATCCCGATTTCACCTACAAGGCCTTTAGCACCTGTTCTTGGTTTTGAAATTTGGGATTTAAAGACCAGACTTGCAACAAGCATAAAGAAGCCCGAAATAATCGCAAGTGTAGGCAAAAGAACTCGATATGAAAGTTGAAACTCAGGACTGCCAGTTTCAAACAGCATGAGGGAACCAAGTAGAAGCGAGATAACTCCTGCAATACTTAAAAGGCCATAACTTGCAATCTTCATTTCCATAATGAAAAAGATAATAGCAAGAATGATCAGGAGAATTCCGGCATAATTCACAGGAAGTGTCTGCATTGCGAAAAAAGCTAAAATAATGCAAATTCCCCCCACTACTCCCGGGAAAATAGCGCCCGGGTGAGATAATTCAAAATAAAGACCGGCAAGTCCTATCATCATGAGCACATAGGCAATATTAGGATTGCTTATCGTCTTTAATATTTTTGTTCTTAAAGTTTCTTCCAGTGTTTTCTTTGCGGGATTATCGAGTTTGATTTCTCCTTTGTCTTTTACTTTTCTGCCATTAATTTGTCGGATAAGATCATCAATATCTTTTGCAATAATATCGATGATATTTTGTCTTAAAGCTTCTGTTTCAGTCACCGACACGCTCTCACGGACGGCCTTTTCAGCCCATTTAACATTTCGCCCCCGTTTTTCTGCAATACTCTTTACATGGGCAACCATGTCGTTCGTCACCTTTTTGGACATGGTCTTTTCTATTTCTTTGCCACCGGTTCCCACCGGATGTGCTGCTCCGATATTTGTTCCCGGAGCCATGGCGGCAATGTCAGCAGCCATTGTGATCATAACGCCTGCCGATGCTGCCCTGGCCCCGCTGGGCGACACATATACCACAACAGGAATTTTGCTCCCAAGTATGGCTTTTACGATTTTGCGCATCGATTCAACCAGACCACCTGGCGTATCGAGCTCGATAATGATACAAGTAGCATCTTCGTCAGATGCGGTTTTAATCCCTCTTATCAAAAAATCGGCTATACCAGGACTTATGGCATCTGATATTTTGATGGTATAAACTTCATTTTTGCTTGCAAAACCGTTTTCAGTAAAGCAGAAGATAAATAAAAAAATAACTATGAAAAGAAATTTATATTTCATAACAACTCCCATTGTTCTTTATTTGTTATTCGATATTTTGTAATATTTTAGCTGTTTTAAAGAAGGCTTTTCATTAATTTCTGCATATCTTCCCATACATCACGTTTTTTATCCGGGTTTCGAAGAAGGTATGCAGGATGATATGTTGGCAAAACCTTTATTCCCATATAATCATAAAAACGCCCTCTTAGCTTCGAGATAGGTTCATTTGTATTAAGTAGTGTCTGGGCCGCAAAAGTTCCAAGCGCACATATGAAATTCGGCTTTATAACCGAAATCTGTTGCTCCAAAAAAGGTGAACAAATTTTTATCTCGTCAGGCCGTGGGTTTCTGTTTCCAGGAGGACGACACTTTATGATATTGCAAATATAGATCTGATCCCTTGTAAATTTTATAGCTTGAATTATTTTAGTTAGAAGTCGGCCGGCAGCTCCAACAAAAGGTTGTCCTCTCCGATCCTCCTCATAGCCCGGCCCTTCGCCGACAAATACAAGTTTTGCTTTGGAATTTCCCTCTCCAAATACAATGTTTCTTCGGTTTTCAGAGAGTCTGCAGCGGCGGCATTCGCCAAGTTCATTACGGATTGTTTTCAGGGTTTGATGTGGAAAAGCTTTTTTGCTCCCCCAATTTATAACTGCCTCAACGCTTTCCTTCGAACAGCCGAACCCCGTGCATCCTCTTCCGGCCAAAAAACGAAAATAGTTGTCTATTTCTTCAATAATTTCAGTAAAACCTTCTTTATTCACCTTAAATTCCATTTTAACCGGAATAATAAACAGTATTTTGCCACAAAGACACTAAGGTTATAATATTATTATTCTACTGTTTTTTTTGCAATGATTTCTTCTCTTTAAGATAAGAAAATTGATATATCTTTATGTCCTTTGTGACTTTGCGTCTTGGTGTCTAAATAATTACATCACAGTTACTTTAGCAACCCCGATTCAGTTCCACTTATGGTGGGAGCAACCCATATTTCAACTAAAGTATTGTATTCTTGTTTATTAATGCTTATCACACAATATCTGTTTTCCTTCTTATACATTATTATCGAGCGTGGTAATTTAAATGTAGCAATAACACTCCAGTTATCTTTTGCCATATTGGTGCCAAAAAAAGCAATCAAAGGATTTACATCAATTCTCCCCTTTAAGGTAAGAATACCGGCAGAAAATCCAGGAGTTTGAAACACAAAGGATGAATCTCTGACAGCTTTCAACTTGGCCGGTATCAATATATCTTCAAAGTCATGATATACGGGAGCATTTTTGTTCTCTTTTTGAGGTATTGAAGAGGATGGAGAGCCTGCATTTTTAGTTTTCGAAACTGCACATCCCGAAATTAAAAGCAAAAAAATAGTTATCGTTCCAAAACATGCCACAGCTGATTTTATCCGACCTAATTTTTTCATATTTCAATCCCTTCTTTTCTTTTTTTACAGATATATATCATCCAATTATTAATGTATTTGATGAACTGCAGCTATAGTGAGAAATTTTTCACGAAAAACTTTTTACGAAACCATCAAGTTTTGGGTGTTAGGTGTTATTATCTTCTATTTTCCTTTGAAGTTTTTTTAGCTTTTGTAATCTGTTAAAATCAAAAATAAGGTCGATCCACTCACTGAATAATGGAACAAGTTTTTTTAGACCCTTTTTTTCTCTTTCCGAAATTTTCTTATCAATTTCAGAAAGCAATTTAATAAGGTCCAACCTATCAGGCTCATGTTTTATAAGGTATCTGTAAATTTCGGCTGCTTTTTCCAGGTGGCCCTGATCCGCATAGACCTTTGCCATGGTTGCTGTATAAAAGTCATTATCTTCATCCATTTTTAAAGGTCTCTCCTCTGTTTTATAGCAATTTCAGATATCATTAAATAGTTGA
>CAZQOH010000345.1:0-3174 GCA_964594355.1 uncultured Desulfobacterales bacterium | reverse complement strand
CGTACTAACTGAGATCCTATTATTAGCAGATTTCTAAACAGAATCAACACATTTTTGGGCTTGAAATTTTCATCATTGAAGGCAGGAATCATGAATTTTCTGCCTAATGATACGCTTATAAGATATGGTATCAAAAAAGAAAGGCAGCTCGGTTAACCCTGCCTTTTCTGTTCGGTTATCTGTGCGGGTATTTTTCAGACCAAAGAAGTACTATTAGGAGATCCCCTCTCCAAATTTTGTATTGTCTTAGTCTCTTTTTAGGGTGATAAGCGCAATTTCACTTTGGGTGTTAAACCTTATAGGAATTCCTACTGTGCCGCATCCTTGATTGGTATATCCTTTCATATTAGAATAGCGCCACAATCCTCGATAAAATTTTTTCCCATCGTATACATGTGTAATGATCGGTATCCCATAGGGAAGACAGATTTGACCGCCATGGGTATGCCCGCAAAGATATAAACAGTAGCCGTTATCCGCTGCGATATCGTACAGCTCTGGGGTATGGATGAGGACAATTTTGAAGCCGTCAAACGATTCTTCCAGAGCAACAGAAGCTTGATCGGTGTAATAATAATGTGGATCGTCTATTCCAGTGACTGAAATCTTTTCATTTTCTCTTTTTATTGTAACCGTTTCATTGGCTAATACTTTTATTCCTATCGATTCCAAAAAACCTATCATTAAATATGTGTCATGGTTGCCTAGAGTGGCCAAAATCCCGTCTTTCGCTTTTATTGCTCCTACCAGCTTTTTCATCGGATTTAAAATTTGTTTGAAACCGCCTTTGGTTTTTGTTCTATAATCTCCGGTCAAAACGCACAGATCATACGTTAAGCCTACTATCTTTTTGCTGATGATGTCTTCAATTCCTTTATAACAATCAAGATGAAGGTCCGTTAAATGAAGAATTTTATATCCATGGAAAGGTTCCGGCAAATCAGAAAAATAGGCTTCAACTTCTTTTAACACTATATTTTTTGCGTTTCGATAACCCCTTTGGTATAATCCTGTTGCTTTTAAAAACAAACCAAATATCCCGGTCATTCTCTCAAATAGGGTCCAGCGACTTTTGCTCTTTCCTCCGTATCGTTTATGTTTATATGTATCTGTTTCCAAAAATGAACGGGTCATTATCCATATATCCCGTTTTTCTTTTTGCCACTGGAACAATTTTGACCCAAAATTGTTAACGGTTTTAGTTCGGATTAACGTCAAAACAAACTCCCTCTCAAATTCACGGCACTTATAGAAGCGGTCTGTTTTAGTCATAATACATGAAATTGCCTGTATTTATTCGCCCCATCAGACCAATATCATAGATGATTTCGTTTGGGAATCTTGAATGTTTTGAAGGTTGAAATTATGAACATGAAAGGCAGCAATCGTCACATTCGACTGGCCAGATAGAATCACAAGAAGTTAAAAATTATTTTTTGTCCAAAATTTCTCTTATTTTTTGCGATAGGTCAATCATATTGACAGGTTTCTGGATAAAACTGTTACAGCCGCGTTTCAGTATTTCGGTTGCCTGACCATTGATGCTATAGCCGCTTGAAAGCAGGACCTTTATATCAGGGTTGATCTCTTTCAGCCGGTCATAAGTTTCTCCGCCGCCCATATCCGGCATCACCATATCCAAAATAACCATATCAATTTTGCCTTGATTTTCCCTATAAAGGTTTAATGCCTCATGTCCATTATTAGATGATAAAACGTTGTAACCCATTTTTATCAGCATCTTTTCTCCGACATTAAGAACCATATCCTCATCATCAACAAAAAGGATTATCCCATTGCCCTTTTTAAGCTCATATAGATGTTCCTTTTCGCCTTTAACTTTTTCTTCTGCAGGAGGGAGATAAATACTGAAAGTTGTTCCATTGTCTTTTTCAGAACTTACATCGATATAGCCACCATGACCCTTTATAGTATCGTAAACAGAAGTTAGACCAAGTCCCGTGCCTTCAGCAAGCCTCTTGGTTGTAAAAAATGGTTCGAAGATGCGCGTCATAGTCTCTTTGTCCATGCCCGCACCCGTATCTCGAATAGTTAGCAAGACCCAGTTTCCAGGCTTTGGCTTATAGAGCTTGTCAGTCATATCCTTAACGGTTACATTCATCGTCTTTAGATAAAGATCTCCACCTTCGGCCATGGCATCAGCAGCATTAAAATATAAATCTAAAAGGGCTTGCTCAATCTGACCTTGGTCTGCCTTAATTGCCAATAAATCCTCTGCAAGGTCTAGATGGACTCTAATCTCTTGTTTGGTGATACCAACATTATCAGATGTGCTTTTTATCAAGTAGTTCAGATTAAGGGACCTGATTTCATATTTTCCTTCCCTTGCATACCCGAGAAGCTTGCGAGTCAATTTAGATCCACTATTAACTAGTTCCTCAATGTTTTTTAGGCCTGTATAGTTGTCGTGACCCTCATCGATCTCATCAAGCATCAAAGAAGTATACCCAATGATTCCCATAAGCAAATTGTTGAAGTTATGGGCTACGCCGCCTGCTAAAGTGCCAACGGATTCCATTTTTTGAGCATGCTGGAGTCGGGCTTCCATTTCTTTTGTTCTGGTAATATCAAAAAAGACTCCACTCACATATTCAACCTCTCCCTTGCTGTCACAGACTATCTGTCCTCTTTCTTGTATCCAACGGAGATCCCCGGCCTTGGATTTAATCCTATATTCTCTTACATATGACTTGTCTGTTTTTAAGGCTTGGATAAAACTTTCCCTTGCAGCTTTAATATCTTCCTCAATAATTAAATCGGACCATTTCATTTTCTTGAAATTAAACACATCAAAATTATAACCGGTTAATTTTTCAATCTTTCTATCAAAGAAATTAACAGACCAGTCTTTATATCCTTTGTATACTATGCTCGGCAGATTCTTAACTAATAATCTGTATTGCCTCTCGCTCTCCCGCAGCGCCTCCTCTGCCCGCTTGCGCTCAGTTTCTAATTTTTCTAACTCCTTAACCCTTTGTTTCAGTTCTTCATAGGTTTGTTTCTGATCCATAACGACTCACTTGTCTGAAGGTTTTCCTTAAACAAAAACGTATTTGTCTTATAAATATCGACAAAATTAAGTAAAACCTTAATAATCTGTAACTACTCAGGTCAAATGATTATTTGAATGATTTTTGTTACGCAGGTACGAAA
>CAZQOH010000344.1:0-3176 GCA_964594355.1 uncultured Desulfobacterales bacterium | reverse complement strand
CGCTTCAAATTGTACCCACGATGAGCTCGGAAGTTCAGATGCTGGTCAATCGGAACATACTTATGACAACCGGTATTGAGATATATTTAAGATATTAATTTTAATGAATTCGTCTTTTTACGAAACCATCAATATTAGTTCAACTGATTTTTGGAAGTATTTCTTTTATAGCAATATTTATTGCCTCTTCCTGCTCAGGAAAGTCAACTTTTTGTCCGTCAAAATCCCTGACATAAAAAACATCTACAACCTGATCAATCTTCGTTGAAATTTTAGCGATCCAAATGTCGAGTTTGCATCTGAAAAGTGCATCTGTAATGCTAAAAAGCAATCCGGGAAAGTCGTATGTAAAAACCTCAACTATAGTAAAAAAATCGGATATTGTATTATCCACTACGATTCTATTGGGCATTTTAAAGGTCTTGGGTTTGATTGATCGGTATGCAGACATCTTTTCGCAAAGTTCTGATGCAAGATCTAACCGGCCCGATAAAGCAGATTTAAGATCCTTTTCGACTTTTTCCCATCTTTCATCTTCAAATAATTTATCCAAAGGCGGTTTCACTTCAAAAATATCAAGAGCAATGTTATTTCGCCAGGTGAATATCTGTGCATCGAGGATGTCTATGTTATTTAAAGTGAAAGTTCCTGCGATTTTTGAAAAGAGTCCGGGGCGATCTTTAGCACATATTTTAACAGTTCTAGTATTTCTATCGGAAGCTTTGGTTATGTTCCATACAAATTCTTTGTTTTCAAGACTATTGTATAATTTAATGTCTTTTAGTAATTCGTTTGTCGACGTGAAAAGCAAATATCGTGGCGACATGACGTTAAAAAGTGATTCAAGGCTCTCTCTTCTATGCGGCAAATGAGTCGAAAGAATAACTTCCTTTCTTTTCTTTTCAACACTTTCGACTGCTTCACGGGTTGCCAATTCTCCTTTTTCCAAAATGCTCAAAACTTTAAGAAATAGGTCTCTTAAGAGGGTTGAAATCCAGTCATTCCACGCCTTAGGCCCGGTTGCCATAGAATCTGCAATTGTTAGAAGGTAGAGCATTTTCAAGCGTTCAACATCCTTAATCTTCCTGGCGCAGAAAATTGCAGTTTCCTCATCATGAATATCACGGCGTGTTGCGGTTTTGACCAACAGCAGATGCTCCTTGATCAGAAAAGATATCGTTTCTATTTCTTTGGTTTTTAAACCTTTTGCTGAAAGTAAGGTTTTAGCTATTTTTGCGCCCCTTTCTGAATGCCTTTTACCAGTGTCTCCTTTCCCAATATCATGAAGAAAAGCCGCCCAGAGTAACAGTTTCCGATGTTTGAGTTCATTATACAAATTGCTGTATAGGGGATCATAAGTATTATTTTCAGCTTTCGCGAAGTTCTTAATTGTCTGAACCGTTCGCAATAAATGCATGTCCACAGGATAAAGATGATACTCATCATACTGGATCCGGTTAATGACCCCTTTTATTTCAGGGATGAATCGTTCCAGAAAACCTGTACTTAGCATTTCCTTTAGCACATTAAATGTTTGAACAGGCGTCGATAAGATGCGTTCAAAGGATTTAACAGCATAGGTGGAAGTTCTAAACTTATCGTCAACAAGGTTGTTGAATTCATTAACTATTCTTTTAGCCTCAGCACTTAAGGGAATTTTCAGACGGGCACTTTCTTCGAATATTTTTATAATAAGCTTTGGAGAATCTAAAACCGATTCAAGAGAACGGAATCTCAACATACCTTTCTTAACTTTCAAGCCCTCATCTTTTTTATATTTTAATCGCTTTGATTTATACTTTGGCTTTTTTAAATACCCTTGTTCGAGAAACATCAGATGCTGCTGTTTTATAAATTCCATACGGGCATGAAGCTCTCCCAAAAATGTTTCAACCGGCTCCTGTCCGTTTGTTTTTTTAAACTTTAGGGTTTTTGCCAGCTCGATCTGGTATTCGAAATATAGTTGATCGCATTTTCTTCCGGTCATTTTATGAAGGCAATTTCTTACGTGCCAGATAAATGAAAGCGACTTTATTAAAGCTTGAAACTCGCCATGTGAGAGACGGCCGTAATATTCGAGATCCCTGAATTGTTTAAGATTAAAATCTATCCGTCCAATCCACAGCATAGTATGGTAGTCTCTTAAACCACCCTGTCCTTCCTTTAGGTTTGGTTGCAGAAGATACGTGGAATCTCCAAAATGGCTGTGACGCTCCTTATTACTTTCAATGAGCCAGTTAATAATTTTTTTGGACTGCCTATTAATGACTTTTTCCCACAGCTGCTCCATGAGTTCTGAATATATGGAAGACGAACCGCAAATAAAACGGGCATCTAAAAGGGGGGTCAATAAATAGAAGTCCTTATCTGCAAAACTAACACACTCTTCCATTGATTGGGTGGCATAACCGACTTCAAGACCTATATCCCATAAAGGATAAACAATTTCCTGAATAAGATCTTCGGCTTTGTCCGAGATACTTTTTTTAAAAAGAAAAAGAAGATCTATATCAGAATGAACACACTGCTCTTTTCTTCCATAGCCACCCAGGGCAATAATAGCATACGGATTTTTATCTATGTCAATCCGGGGGTTGACTATACTTCTTTTAAAACTTTGATGGAAATAATCGTCCAAAATTCCTGCGTGCTTTTTCAAAAAAGTTGGAGACTTCTCATTTAATAAGCTCGAAATAAGCTCAATTCTCTTTTGTAGAAGCATCTTTGAAGTATGTTTATAAATATTTTTCATGTTCGTAACATATTAACTTTATGAAAAAATGACGTATTCAATGTAAAAATAGTCGATTATCATTAAGGTGACAAAATGAAAAGAAAAAAATGCTCCTCGGCGGCTAAACCATATGCTATTAAAAGCATAGCTTGATTTCTGGAGATTTTTTCTATATAAGTGAGAATAATCAAGGTTTCGATTTCGATTATAACCCTTTAATTTTCAAAGATTTACGATTTAGGAAAGAAATCAAACATCTTAAGGCCGTATTAAGTCAGATTGAATATATTGTTTAGATTATGAGGTGGATGGGAGAGAGATATTCAACTGGTTGTGTGAAATACATCACACGAAAAGTGTGAAGCAGTTCATTGTTATTATTCTTTATAGAGATATAATCAAAAGTTGTGTTTGAGGGATTAGGTGGTGTATCCTCCGGGCG
>CAZQOH010000343.1:0-3179 GCA_964594355.1 uncultured Desulfobacterales bacterium | reverse complement strand
TCATTCCCTGCTTTACCATTTTATGTTTTTCTAATTTCTTTTCCAATACCGCTATGTCCGCATCCATGTCGCGTTATTAAATCATTAAACTTTTGCTTTGTGAAAAAAATAAGTCGATAAGTTTAATACGTCCCGCATGTCCGTCCCCGTTCTTCAGTTCAATTACGCATAATTCATAGACGTTCCCGAGTTTCCCAAACAGTGAATAATACAAGCTAATTCACAATTCAAGCTTTGACACCGATTCTCTTCGCTATCGGAGCCCAGTTAAATTGACTTTGTTTTTATTTAACCGGGGTCAACTACGTTCTTAAGTTCAATTACCACGTCAACTTATAAACTAATGTGCGCAAGTCCCGCCGTTTTTTAAGAGCAGGTAGATCTCACGGTTGGCCTGAGCGAGACTCAAGCGCGATCTGTCACGGACCAGCTCCTCGATTGCCAGATCGAGCGCTCCGGCAGGCAAATCAGGATTCAGTTTCTCCAAAATTAGACGGAGGCGGGATACCAAAACGACCTCTGCCTTGGTCTCTAGACCCAGAAGACTTCCGCCGGTCTGCTCGAATTCATGGAAGCAATTAACTGTCTCCCAACCAAGCTCTTCAAACAAAACGATTGCTGGCTGTTCAACAAGAGTATTTTCTGAAAAATCAAATATCTACGCTCCTTTTGTCGAGCGATTCAGAAAGTTTTGCAAAAATATTTCTTGACTTTTCGAAATTTAAGGGTAAATTATATGTGTATCATCTACCAATGGTAGAAGGATCTCTTTCGCCGTCTGGATTACCAGGCGGCGATTGCTATTTATACCTCATTAATTATTCTATTCTTTTTTGATAACGCCGTATTAGATCTTTCTTCTTCCAACCTTCTACATAAAAGGCCGTTATTAGAGTTAGCAAATGCTTTCTTTTCCCCCTGTTTTTTTCTAAGATAACCGCATAATCAAAGGGTTCGAGCCACAAGTACATTCTAACTCTATTCTTTTTTTCAGGATAATCCCATACTTTCAAATCAGGACTGCTGTAATTTTGTATAACCGGTTTAACCCACGGAAGTCTTTTGGCTCTTTCATAATCCGGGATTCTGCCCAACGTCCTATCATTCTTTGTAATCAAGTGCCAAAACCCTTCTTCTTTCTTGTTATCAATTTTACGCTTATCATAAATAACCTTTAAATCTCCACAAAAGACCTGATTATCTATAAAATCTTTCGTGAAAACATCATACAATCTATTCAGAACATTTTCCCAGGGGCCATCCAAATCAAGCAGAGGAGGAAGAAATGATGGCAATTTCTCCATCATTTTGCCTCCGAAGGTGTAAATACAAAAAGATTAAATTTATCTTTAAACAAAGAAGTTGAGAGGCATAAACTTTGTCCAGTTTTATTCTCAATAGTGTCAACAAGTAAGACTTTAGTTGAATTTTCCTTTAATTTTCTATTCTTATAACTTACTGCCCCTATCAGCAAGTCAGTAAGCTGCAACAATTCTGACTCATGAGATCGTATATGTTGAATATTTACTATCATCTGCTTTGTAAAATCATAAACGTTATTACAAAGAACTTCCCTTAGTTTATTTACCTTGTTTTGACTGCGCGTATCTTTGATATCGATATAAATATGATATTTGTTTTCAGGACTTAAAATCGTTTTAAGCATTGAGTAATACATCTTATAATAAAAAGTATCATGACTTCCTAAATTGAAATAATCGTGGTTTAATTTAGATTTATCCTCTATAACAAGACACCGAAAGTGAAGTTGAGGAGTTGAAAAGAAATAGTCAACCATTTCCGCATAAAAATGCTGTCTGGCTTTTGATACTTTTACCCATTTTAATTCTCCGCGAGCATTATGTTTTGACTTTAACTCTCGAATTTCAGCAGAAATTTTTCTGACATGAGATTTTGGACACCAAATCGCTCCCAGCAACATTACTGGTTGACGGTCATTTTCAAGGTGACAGGACTCATCACAATAAACATTAAATACCTGGCTCATTGCATATGCCCTCCTGTTTTTATATCGAGATCGGATACGTCCAGCTCGCCGGAGATCAGTTTGGGCAGGAGGAAATCGCGGGTGTGCTTCAGAACTTCAATCTTGTCTTTCATCTTCATTACTAGAGCAAAGAACGGTTTTATCATTTCCTCAAATTGCTTAAGTATGCTGTATGGTAGCACTATAAAAGCCAGAAGACATGCTTGATTTCTGCTGAGCCCGGGAACTGCTGCATCGGTATTAATAAAGTTCTGAGTTTGGAGATTGTAGAATACGTAATATAATGACAGCCTCGATTTGACATAAAACACTGTATCAATTGGAAAGAATCCCTTTGAGCAACGCACAGGCTTATCAAGACTTTCATCTACTGAAACAACAAGCAGTTTTACGCCTTCGTACCGCAATGTTTTGATATGTATCAAAATCCGTGGATCACAGTTATTGGCGATATCCTGAATTTTAGATCGTACTGTATTGTCGGCTGTACATCCAATGATTTTACCGTTATCCGCTACGCCTATGACAATCTTTCCCCCAGAGGCGTTTGCAAAAGCAACCATCTCTTTATCGAGACCTACCCCAATCTGTTCTTTAAATTCGACAAAATAACCCTCGCCTTGTTCAATAAGTTCCTTTAATTCCTTTTTCTTCATCACTCTTCTTTCAATATTTGTGATATGTCAGATATTTCAGACTATTCGGCAGAAGAATATCCACATTAACCGTCTTGACCAGTGTCTGTGCCGGTGATGCTCATATGCTGCTTAATAAATATGCCAACACGGAAATTCTTCCTAATTTTTCCATTTATCCTTTGTTGGCTCTATGATTAAATTATAATCATAGTGGTTATAGTCTCCATGATAGACTCTTCTAGACAGTTATTCAACATAGCCTGTCGGAGTATAGCGTAGATCCCGCTATCGGGGCCCAGTTAAATTGACTTTATTTTTATCCGCCTTCGCAGAAGATCACGGATTTACCCGTGGATGAATGCGCAGTATTGGTGCAGTTAAAATGCGCAAACGATCGATATGCTACGGCGCGATGTCGCCCCAAAACAGAGGCGGATAACCGCGTCGTAGCCAGAGGCGAAGTCGGGTATTTTAATGGGACCACGGGTTTACCCGTGGGGTTCCATTTAACCGGGGTCAACTACGTCCTTAAG
>CAZQOH010000342.1:0-3182 GCA_964594355.1 uncultured Desulfobacterales bacterium | reverse complement strand
TCAGCAGTTTTCCACCTTGTCAATGATTTCTAATTGATGTATAGTTAATGGGAATGTCAAATTTAAAAGAAATAGTCTATGGGCAACTTGATTGATGATCTTTCAAAGGATGTTATTATTGTAAATGAGCTTGGTCTTCATGCCCGATCAGCTGCCAGAATAGCCAAGCTTGCCGAGGGTGCAAAATCAAAAGTATGGATAATAAAAAGCGGGGAAAAGGCAGACGCTGTAAGTATAATTGAAATTCTTACGCTTGCCTGTCCAAAGGGCTCAAAGATAACAGTGAAAATCGACGAGCAAAAAGACATTGAAATCTTAAATGCTATTGTAAAATTGGTTGAAAGCGGATTTGGGGAATAATCTAAAATGCCGAAAAAGGATCCAAAGGAAATCAAACTAAACGGAGTAGGTGCTTCTCCTGGTATCTGTATTGGCAGGGCATATCTGGTCGATAAAAAGGGTGTAGATGTTGTAGAGAAGTATGTTATCGACGAAGACAGATTGCAAGATGAAATAAAGCGTTTTAAAGCCGCCGTAAAGAAGACAAGAGACAAACTTCGAGAAATCATTAAAGATACACCTGAAAAACTGCGTCAGCAAGCTTATATCCTTGAGACCCATATGTTATTACTCAAAGACAAGATGCTATATGGAAAGACAATCAAGACTATTAAAAAGGAGCGGGTTAATGCAGAATGGTCACTTAGAAAAGTGGTCGCAAACATAAAATCAATGTTTCAAGATATGTCAGACCCTTATTTGCGAGAACGCGCTGCTGATATTGATCACATATCTGATCGTATAATGCGGAATCTGGTTGGAGCAGAACAGGTGAATATAGGAGACATCAATCAGCGAGTTATACTTGTTGCGCACAGTCTTTCCCCTGCGGAAACAAGCCAGATTCAACGAGAACGGGTAAAAGGATTTGTAACTGATCGCGGAGGCAAGGCATCGCATACGGGCATTATTGCTCGAGCCCTTGAAATTCCGGCCGTACTGGGGCTTGATAATGTGACCGGCATGATTCAAAATGATGATCTTATAATTATTGACGGTACAGCCGGTATAGTCGTTATTAATCCTAAGGAAAAGACGCTTGTAAAATTCGAAGAGCGTCAAAGCAGATACGAAGAATATAAAGCCGTTATTATCCAAAGCAGCCACCTGCCTGCTGAAACAGCTGATGGCTTTCACATGCAGGTGATGGGCAATATCGAGCTTCCTGAGGAGGCAGTATCGGTTCATTCCTACGGTGGAGATGGTATTGGTCTCTATAGAACAGAATTTCAGTATTTAAGCCGCACCGATTTTCCCGGTGAGCATGAGCTTTTTGATAAATACAAAGATGTCATAGAAGTAATGACACCAAAGCCGGTAACCATACGTACTCTGGATATAAACGGGGATAAAGCGCTTGCTCAAACTTCTGATTTTGATGAACCGAATCCTGCACTTGGGCTTCGCGGAATAAGATACTGCCTAAAAAAAACTGATGTTTTCAAGACCCAACTCAAGGCCATATTAAGGGCGGCTGTATTCGGAAATGTTCGGATCATGTTTCCCATGATCACAACATATGAAGAAATTTGTGAAACAAAAAGGATGTTAGATGAGGCTGCCGATTGTCTGGAAAAAGAAGGTGTCACCTTTAACCGGGATATAAAAGTCGGAATCTTGATAGAGGTTCCTTCGGCGGTAATCATGGCGGATTTAATGGCAAAGGAAGTCGATTTTTTCAGTATAGGCACAAACGATTTGATCCAGTATTCCATGGCAATTGACAGAGGAAATAGACAGGTGGCGCATCTTTTTCAGCCGCTTGATCCTGCAATTCTACGTATGATTAAGCATGTTGCGGATGTGGCCAAGGATAAAGGTATAAAAATTTTCATATGCGGCGAAATGGCTGGTTATCCCATTCACATACCAATTCTTTTAGGTATAGGAATTGATGAATTGAGTATGAACCCTCAATCAATACCTGCAGTTAAAAGTGTGATAAGATCACTCAACGTCAATGATGCCAGGTTGTTCATGAAAGATATATTTAAACAGACTACAGCCACGAAAGTATTTGAATTATTACGAAATAATTATGGCAATATTCTAACGGATAAATTGTACAACACTAAGTAAATATCCTGACCCAGAGGACCAGGCTTTGGGTTACCCTTGGAAGGGGATGTTTTACTGTTGAACGGGTTAAATCCGAAATTCGAATATCGAAATCCGAAACAAATCTTAAATTCGAATGCTCAAATGCTCAAAACAATCAAGAAAATATTCATTTCATAACGGTGAATTTATTTTGAACATTAGAATTTTGGTCATTAGAGTTTGTTTCGTATTTCGGATTTCGTGCTTCTAATTTTGTATCAATTTATTTCGGCAAAGCCATAGGCCTCTGACCCCCGCAATGCAGGGGTTTTTCAGGGCAAAATAAACGGTATCTTCTTAATACAGACATCGTCAAATAGTCTAGTGGTTATAGTGTTTGTCAAAATAACGTTCCGTTTCATAAAATGTATACAGGGTCTGAGCTTCCGAGCTAATCAAATGCTCCCAAATTGATTAGCTCGGAAGCTCAGATGCTGCTCAATCGGAACATATTTATGGCAACCGGTATAAGTGGTTGAGTAGGAGTGGAAATAGGAGAAAAGTTCATTTGTTGACACAACATAACAAAATTGTAACCGAGAACAGAAAGGCCAGATACAATTATTTTATAGTAGATGAATTCGAGGCAGGGATGATTCTTATGGGCACAGAAGTAAAATCACTCAGACTTGGAAGTGTACATCTGAAAGATTCCTATGCTAAGATCAAAAACGGCGAAGTTTTTGTTTTTCAGATGCATATAAGCCCCTATCCATTTGCTTATTATGAAAATCATGACCCATTAAGGCCTAGAAAGCTACTTTTACACAAATATGAGATTAAAAGGCTGTATGGCAAGATAAATGAAAAAGGCATGTCGCTAATACCCCTAAAAGTATATTTTAAAAACGGAAAAGCTAAAATTACTTTAGCTCTTGCCAAGGGTAAGCGCAAGTACGATAAGAGAGAGACCATCAGACGGCGTGATGAAAAAAGGGATCTGGAAAGATCCAAGAGGGAATATAGATAGTGCCTGAACGAAAAGTCATGTTCAGGCAAAATTCGAATATCTAAATCCGAAA
>CAZQOH010000341.1:0-3182 GCA_964594355.1 uncultured Desulfobacterales bacterium | reverse complement strand
TAATTTAGCAGGGGTGGGGTTTTTCCTCCTTCTCCCCGCCTCTGCGATGGGGGGAAGATGAGACCTGTTAAAAGTTCTGGAATAGATTATTTCCCTCACGATTGCAATCACGACGAAGACCTTGAATATATCGAAGCTAAACACGGATTAATAGGTTATGCAATCTACTTTAAAATTCTGGAGCGGATCTACAAAAAAGAAGGATATTACTTACAATGGGATGAAAAACAAACTTTTCTTCTATCTAAAAAACTCGGAATTGAAAAAGAAAAGTTAGTTGAGATTGTAATGGATATGATAACAGAACAATTATTTGATTCAAAAATGCTTAATAGGTATAAAATATTAACCTCTCAAGGTATTCAAGGCAGGTATTTTAAGGTGGTTGGTAAACGGAAAAAAATCAAGTTTAATAGTGATTATGGGTTAATTCCAGAAATAACCGAGTTAATTCAGGAAAAAACTGAGTTAATTCCAGAAGAAACTACACAAAGTAAAAGGGAAAGGGAAAGTAAAAGGGAAAGTAAAAGTAAAGATATAGGGGATAATAGCTACCCCATACTTGATTTTTGGGCTTTATGGTTAAAAAAATCAAAAGATGAGCTATTACCACAGGAATTACCGACACCAATAGAGAAGAAAATTATTCGTATTGCTCTTGAACAGCAGAATTTTGATTTTTGGATTCCGCTAATTGAGAATGTTCACAAATCTACCAAGAAACCAAAATTGAAGTTTTTTCTGGATGGTGATTTTCGTGAATATGAACAACCAATAATTAAAAAGAAAAGGGGATATGATCCGAATGTCTTTAAATAGGGAAATTATAAAAAAACGATACATAAAAGATATGGCTGAAGCTTTTAATTTATCGATGAATGAGCAGTTAGTTAATCTGTGGGTAGCAAATCTCGTAAAATATGAAGAAGATGTATTAAAAAGCGGGTGGAATGAATTTCTTTTAACTGTATTACCTGACAGAACCCCAGAACTGTCAAGGGCATTAGTTATTCTTGAAAAGCATAGAGAAATAAAAGAAACACAGAAAAGGATTGTTGAATTTCAAAAAGAAAAATCTTTTGTTGATGAAAAACCTAATACTTATGCATCAAAAGTTTGTCAGGGGATTTTGCGAAGTCTTAACAAAGCCTGGATTGCTGATGGGGGGCGAAGGATGTACCATAAAGACCAGGCAGATTTTTGGGCAAATGAAATGAATGACAAAGAAATGGAGAGAAAACACAATGCTTGTAATTCGTGAACCCATCTGGAACGGTGGGAATCCCGCTATATCTATAAGAACTGACAGGGTAAGAACAAATCCTGTAATCAGAATTTCTTATCAAGATGTTTTGGGAAATACTGTGTACCCAGGCAGATTCCGATTGCCTAAAAACATAAGAGATTATCCAATTAAACAATATCGCTGGGGAAAGGCATATTTAATCCCTGTAATGAATTTGAGGAAAATATGAATTTGGTGGCTGAGTTTTGGCAGAGACTGGTTAAAGCTCCGATAACTGTCATTATTGGGGTGAGGGCTGAATGATGAGAGTCGCTTCTCAGAGCAGGAGAGCAGTTAAGAAAAAGGCTGCGGAGCAGGGTGGGGAATCCTGCCAGCCACCAAGAATTGAAAGGACAAGTAAAATGAGCAAGAAAAAACGCATATTACATTGTTGGCAGGGGAAAGCTGATCAATATGAAATCGGTAGTGATGAGTGGGTTAAAGCATATCCGAATGATGGTACTTGTATGCTGGAAGCTGGACACAAAGGGGATCACGAATTTACTCCTGACGATGAAATCCTGATTTGTTTTGATGAGGAGAAATAAAATGACCACAATCAACGGAATACAATGCGAAGTTATTTATTGTCCCCCAGATTGGAATAAATATACGGAAAAAAGTTGGACATACCATTGGAACAACAATGGGATGGAAGCTGGTTTCGATGAGTATTTTAGAACAAGTGAGGAAGCAGAAATTGCTATGGGGTTAAGGATGAAAAATTTATGGAAGGGAAAATAAAATGATAATAATAGACATAATCGCAAACATATTTATTGCTGGATGCGGATTGTTAATGATTGGAATTGGAATGTGTTTAATTCAGATAGCTATAATGGTAGCAATAGACGGATGGAGGCGACGTGCAATTAAACAAAGATGAAGCTCAAATAATAATA
This sequence comes from uncultured Desulfobacterales bacterium, assembly GCA_964594355.1. GTDB lineage: Bacteria > Desulfobacterota > Desulfobacteria > Desulfobacterales > JAUVVS01 > JAUVVS01. The sequence goes on along the minus strand of CAZQOH010000341.1, from coordinate 995 downwards.
TCTGCATTAAAACTTTATCTGAATATTGGCAAATATTTTCCAATAGACAAAAAACGCATTCAGATAGCTCAACAATTCTTTGATAAATATCTTGAGGCAATGAAAAAATATGAGGAGGCGAAATGAACATAGATGAAGGATGGTGGTTTTCAGGCTATAATAGAACTACTTATAAAAGCAGACTACAAAATCCCATAGCAAGACAACCCTGTTTTTGTATAGACTGTAAAAGACAATGGGAAGAAGTTAAAGACGCTGGTTTTAAAAAAAAGAGATTATATTATTATTATAATCTGCCAAGCTATGGCAAAGAAAGGAAAATATGTCCTGAATGTGAGGAGAAATAAAATGAAAGTAGAGAGAACCTATTATGGTGAAGATAACCAAAGACATGGATTTGATGCAGATGAACTCTATTCACCCGATGCAACACCATATTTTACATTAGTAATGATTGACGGACACTTTTTTATGGAAAGAGGATGGTGTGATGGTGAAACTAAACAAGAAATTTGCAAAGAATCATTTCCAGAAAAGAAATATTGGGATGAATGGGAAAAAAATGTGATAAAACCAGATTTGCCACATCCAAAAATATTAATAAGATGGATTCGAGAGTTTAACGAATATTGCGAAACTCACCATTCAGAACAATTTAATAGCTTTTTTACGCCGTGGTAAAATAAGGAGAAATAAAATGATACAACCAGAGGATAAAACTGTGCAGTTGACAGAAACTAACACGGTAACAACTTTTAATTTACGGATTGAGAAAACAGAACTTGAAGAAATAAAAAAGGAATTAGAAAGCACTGTAGAAGGATTTAAAGATGCTTATGAGAACTACGGATATGATTTAGCAAATGAAAGGTATCACATTGAAACAGCACTAAAGAAAGTAAATTTATTGTTGTTACATATTGAGAAAACAGAACTTGAAGAAATAAAATGAAAGCAATAAAAGAAGCATTAAAAGGAGATGAATGCAAAGAGCG
>CAZQOH010000340.1:0-3188 GCA_964594355.1 uncultured Desulfobacterales bacterium | reverse complement strand
CCCAAGGCGAAACCCAAGGCGAAAGCAAAGATAAAACTCAAACCAAAAGCTAAAACAAAACCTAAAAGGAAATAAAAAAAGATGTTTCAATCCGCTAATGAATATTTTTTAATTGATGTTTCTGAAAAATTTATAGATAAAATTAATGGCTTTAAGAGGCTGCCAAGGGGTTGGCATCATGGAGAGGGCATACCCCCAAAAAGAAAAACAATAAATGAGGCAATAAATATAGCTAATTATGCTTATAAAAAATTTTTGTTAATCGATTCTGCGCCTGGTTTAGATGGAGAGGTTCAGATTGCCTTATATCATCCAAAAAGCAAAGATAATCAATATTTAGAGTGTACTTTTGAAGGGAATAACAACTATAATATTACTTTGTTTAAAAAACAGAATAATAGATGGAGAATTGTAAAAGATAGTGACGTTGAATCTCTTAAAGATATTGAATCCGAAATTGATAATTTTGTAAGAGAAATATTTCTATGGGAAATTACATCAGGATCTTACCCAAAAGACATTTTTACGGACATCTCGGAAGATTTACAAGTCTCGCTTTTAAAAACCACGGGGGCAGCATTTCTGTTATCAGAGAATCTTGCATTTCAGACACCGGAACCCCAATATGCGACCACTTAAAGAATTATTATAAAAGCATTGATGATCCGCCGCATATAATTTGGGTGTTTAACAAACAAATCCTTCCTGATACAGCAAACCTTAGACAAGAAGATAGTTCCACTGGAGATAGTTGCCACTATAATATTGAGAGTATTAGCAATGGTGTTGCAAAAAGAATATTTACGGATAACTTTGAATTATTAAATGATGGGAAGGTTTGTGATAATCAAAATCCACAAAGATTAACTGCCAATATAGTTTCGTTATATCTCTCGTATCAAATACCTTAACAGCCATAATCTCATTTTTTATATTCACTCACAATAAACGCTTTCACAGCGTCCACTGGTGATTTAACGGGATCTTGATGTAATACCGCAACAAACTTCCTTTTTACTGAATCATCCACTTGATAAGACCAGGCGTAACATTTTTTAGCTGTGGGATGATCTGTTAGTTGAAATATTTGAACCGTGCCTTCCCATACTGTCTCACCTTCAAATATCTCTTTAACCGGAACGGATTCTATCCATATAGAATTACAGCTATGGAGATTTTGAATAGCGCCTTGCAACTCTTTTTGTATGTAGTTAATCTTCTTCGTCTTTTCCATTTTGCTTATCTAAAACAGACTGTAATATCCCTGGCTTAAGAGCTTCAAGTGCAGTAAGAAAATCACGTAAATCTTCTTCTTCCATTGGGTACTGTAGTGTTAAACTGGCTTCCAGCTTATCAGAAATTTTAACTGGAAAATTAAATGTTTGTGATATAGTTCCAGGGGCTTGCATTGCTGAAAATCCTGACGCTTGATGTTCGGGTATGGTTTCCATTTTTTCCTCCGTATGTAATGGTTTTTTATCTTCAACATCTCCGAACATATTATCATCTTTTGTGAGTTTTGCAAAGTAAATTGTAGCCCTAAACTGCCTAATAAAATCATCAACAGCGTTTTCAGAAAACTTGCCACCCTCTCTGTGAATCACAAGGTAGGTCTTTATTGTTTGGTCTGATGGTAGGTTCCCCTCATACTTATCCCACAATTCTCTATGAATTGACGGCATTAATGCAGCGTCCTTTAATGCGAATTGATACTCATGACCATCTTCTTGGTTTTCACGAAAAAACAAAAGCTTTGTGGATAGATCCGACAATTTAATTTCTTTGGCTTTTCCTTTTCCACGTTCTTCAGTGAGTCCAAACTTTTTAAGCGCCGATAGCTTCCGAATACCACCGCTACTACCAGCACTAAAGCCTATATGATTAAGGGCCACCGAATAGGGTATAAAGTGGCCACCACCTCCCTCCTTTTCTTTTATAGATTGGACACGCCCCATAGCGTCTTCTAAATTAATTGTAGGATAACCAGGGCTTCTCGTATACGACTTTCTTTTTTGGGTGGTTTGGTTTGACATGTGAGCACCTCCATTTTTTTATTTGAAACAAAGATAACACACAACAAACAAGATTGCAACCTTTTTGTCGACCACATTCTATATTTTTGTTGATTTTAAGCAAACAAAAGCTTGACAAGCCCAAACAAAAAGATTATATTTGTCTCATGAAAGGTCAAACAAATAAAAAACCCCTGAATTTTGCGGATTCAGGGGTCTGTAAAAAATTAGCGGGGCCAGAGTTGGGCGCTCGTAGTTGGGATTTACACCCGACTGCTCGGGTTCGATCCCCGATGGCTCCACCACAATTCTTTTATAATATAGTACATTAAAAGGGGAAATGCAATGAATAAATTAAAATCCCACAAACAAGAAATGGTAATATCGGCCTTGGTAGAAGGATCATCTATCCGATCTACGGAAAGAATGACAGGTGTTCATCGTGATACAATCACTCGTTTAATGGTTCGCGTTGGTAATGCTTGTCAAAAGTTAATGGATCAAAAAATGGTCAATCTTAAATGCAAAAATCTTCAATTGGATGAAATCTGGTGCTATGTAGGAAAAAAACAGAGACATTTAAAGTTAACGGATGATCCGAACAAGTATGGCGATTTCTGGACATGGGTTGCCATTGATGCAGATTCTAAGTTAGTTCCATCTTATAAAGTGGGAAAGCGTAATAAATGGATGGCAAGGGAATTTATCAATGATTTATCATCTCGCCTTGCAAATCGTGTCCAACTGAGTTCTGATAAGCTAAGACATTATGTCGATGCTATTGAAGAAGGTTTTGGATATGAGGTCGATTACGCTCAAATAGTAAAGTCCTACGAAGCGGAACAAATCGGCCCTGGTAGGTATAGTCCGCCAAATGTTATTTCAACAGAAAAAACGGTCTTGGCTGGCAATCCAGACATATCTAAAATATCAACATCGTATGTGGAAAGACAAAATTTGACCATGAGAATGTCAATGAGACGTTTCACCAGACTGACCAATGCCTTTAGTAAAAAGGTTGAAAACTTAAAAGCAGCGGTTGCCTTACACTTTGCCCATTATAATTTTGTGCGGATTCATAGAACCTTGAAGGTTACCCCTGCAATGGAAGCCAAGGTTGATAATAGGCTGTGGTCAATTGGGGATTTGGTCGAGTTGGCAAATTAGGACACTACC
>CAZQOH010000339.1:0-3188 GCA_964594355.1 uncultured Desulfobacterales bacterium | reverse complement strand
AAAATGCTTAATCTTTCTGTTAAACGGATTGCTTGCTGAACAGTATGTGCAACTGAATGGGCAGCCTCTGGTTGTTTGAATCATTGGCGTAAATAACGGATTATCTAAAAATTCATCCAATAATCCGTTTAAAAAAGGAGAAGGTATTTCGTTTAAATTCTCTGGTCTTGGAATTAGTTTGCCTCTTTTAATTATTTCTTTCTCGCGATTATAAAAAACACATCCCTCAATGGGATCTTCTAGTAACATTTCATATTTTTTACCATTGTGTTTGATATATATTCTTAGCATCTCTGAAAAACCATATTCACCATCACCTAATACGAAAATGTCTACGCAAGAGTTTTTAAAAAATGATATCTGTCTATTCTCGTCAGTGGGGAATACTCCGCCACCAAAAACAATAAGACCATCTGGATTGTGCTTATGGAAATATTCAGCGACTACCATGCTGAGGTTTAGATTCCAGGGAAAACAACTCACGGCTAAGATTTCTGGTGGTTTATTATTTATCTCACTGATAAGGTTTTTGGGTAGTTTGAATATTTTATATCTGAAACGATTCGGCAGTTTTTTTTGAGCATAACCAATAATAAAGCCACTCGCTAAAGGTATGTGCTCGGCTGAAATAACAACTGTATCATATGTAAGTTCAGCGAAATATATCAATGGTTTTTCAGATGAATTCATAGAAACAAACTCGTAAATTCTTATTTTTATTTAATTTAGGAACTACTTTAGATTATTCGATATGATTTTCAAGATACTTCCGAATAAAATAAATACAGTATTATACATTAGTTTCGGGCAATGTAAAATAATATTACGTTTAACTTAGATTTACGCCAGTGCAAACTTCATCACTTTCCCTCTAGGGCCTTGAATATCTAAGCTATTCAGCTTTTCCAAAGCCAGTGATAATTTTTTCATCATCTTTAAGTCTTTCTCATTTCGCTTCAGCTCTATTTTTCTTACTTTATCATCTTCTTCAATTTTCGCCTGGAGATGAATGATTTGATGAAGGATCATCACCATACTTTTCGAAAGCCCGCCTAAATAATGATGGATAAAATATGCCAATAGATTTGCTAAGCTTATTCGATAAAAGGTAACGATCTGGTCAAGCTCTACATCAATTTCATAAACGCGCTCTTTTCCCTGAAGGCGGAGCCATTCTTTTTGATGTTTTCTTAACAATTTGAATTTCTTCTCATGCATCTTTTCGATTTTTTTTATCTGCCTATTGTGATAATTGATTTTTCCGCAGTAGGTATCAAGTTCGGCCTGAAGTTTCTTTGTAAGAATACGTTTCCCTTTTCTAATTTTACCTTTTGCCCGTATGCTCCGTTCTTTTGGAATTAAATTGTCAATTGCTTTTTCGTGAATACTTATCTGTTCAATCGGTTCTTCTAATTCTTGACTAAGTTTTTCGATTCTTTCTTCAGCCTTCCGTTGGGCCTCTATCACTTTGGGATTTTCGATTAGCTTTCTGCCATATCCAGCTACACGATTAAGTGATACAGCTGCTTTGTTATTACGAAACTGAAGTTCTTGTGCCGGCCATCTCTGAAAATACGAAAAGACAACCTCGCTTGCATCTATAATTTTTAGGGGGATGCTTGTGAGCAGCACGGTCATTTTCCCATTGTCCCAGTCTATTTTTATGGCTCGAGAACTGATCAGATAGCCTTTTTCCTCGGAATCCTCAAGTTCAATATCAAGCTCTCTGAGGGTCGCATCTCCATACCGGTAGCGTACGGGGCGGCCATATCGTATAACTTTTCGCTCATTCCATTGATTGTCATCTAAAGGCGTAACATAATAATACTTCTGTTGCGCAGCAAATGCCCGAAGTGATTTTACGCTATTGCTCGCCGCATCCATAACGATGGCTCGATAAACTTTGGTTGATGAACGGGGGACCTCAAGAATGGCATCTTCAATCTTTTCAAACAAGCCCAGTATATGTTCCCCAACCGGCCCATGCCCGGAGAAAGTCTCAAAGTATATCGGGTGCCCAAAACCATCATGGATAAACACTTGTTCCAAACAGCCCATCACCCTTCCCAACATTGTCACTTTATTCTTTTTCACTCTCTGGGATGACCATACAGCTTTCGTGTTGCCGTCAATGTAATAACAAATCAAGGGAGTTGCTTTTAGTTCATCACCCCAGCATTTTCGCCAGAATTCCGGCAAGTCTTTAAGTAAACAGGTCGAAATCCCAAGATATTTTAGCTCACTAAGGTATTTTACGATCGTATTTTGTTTATAATTAAACCCGCAAAGATGTTTCAAAGTGTCTCCCAACGCTAAATTGACACTCCGAACATTACCATTCATTGTAATAACCGGAAAAGATAGTAAAGCTAAACTTTTTCGTACTAGCACCGCTGGATTATCACGGATAATGTCCATCGATTGCCAGTTTTTCGTTTTTCGCTTTTCTGAAATTGAGGCAAACCGGTTCGCTCTCACATCCTCACGCTGGTTGTAAAATTTTGAAAATTTGCCTGACGCATTTCGTCCTTCTCTGTCGGGTTGTTCAGCATTAATTTTGAATTCTTGGGAGCTTTTAAGCTCATCAATTCTATTTGTTATCAGATCGGCAATCCGTTGTGGCCAGCCAAGATGATACGCAATTGCAACTATGATTTCAAAGCCACCAAGAGGATTGATTACAGATTCTTTCACGGTGGGTGATTTAGGCCTACCCTTGGTTAAATTGACCTGATTCTCAGATACTCGTTTTATTGCTCGACAAATTGCTGGTGTGCTGAGGTGGCAATTAAAGTCTTCTTGAATTGCATTTTGTAGCCAACCTAATGTAACATCAGGATTACTTTTAACACAGCCTAAAAGGAATCCTTCGGCTTCCGGGCTGAGTTTTCGGTTGCCACCCCGTTTTCGTCGATCCTGAAGACCACTGGGGCCGGCTATTTCAATTTGCTTTTTATAATTGAAATATTGTGCTTTGCTAAATGGCACTTTATGGTGCTTAAAGAAATCGACAATGGTAAGTTCAGAATGCTTGATACGTTCCATCCAGTCGATTATCATTGCTCTCTTGGTATCATCCATATCCGAAATCGCATTTCTGAAAGCATGGAAATGAAGTGTTTCGGATCGATAATACCGTAAATCTAATTTAATTGCAATCTTTATCTATAATGCCCGAAAGTTATGTA
>CAZQOH010000338.1:0-3191 GCA_964594355.1 uncultured Desulfobacterales bacterium | reverse complement strand
TGTCCCCAAATTGATTAGCTCGGAAGCTCAGACGCTGCATACATTCTTTGAAACGAAACGTTATTTTGACAAACATTATAATGAACAAATCAAACTTGAGAAAAGCGGGTTAATAGCTGAATTTTTATAAAAAATCAACAAAAATAATTTGGTCGAATTTCTATGATTGGAATATTTGATTCAGGAATAGGCGGTCTTACGGTTGTGAGGGCCATTATGGAGCACCTGCCGGGTTATGATATTATCTACCTTGGAGATACTGCCCGGACACCGTACGGAAGCAAGAGTCCTAAAACAGTTATTGGTTATTCTCTTGAAAATACAGATTTTCTTTTTAAAAAAGGTGCAAAGATTGTTGTAACGGCATGCAATACTGCTTCAAGTGTTGCAATGGAAAGTATGACTGAAAGATTTGATATGCCTATATTTGAGGTCATTACGCCGGCCGTAGAGTGTTCAATTAAAACTTCAAAGAAGTTAAGGATAGGAGTTATTGGAACACGTGCAACAATAAACAGCGGTATCTATGAAAAAAAGATACACCGGATGAATTCTAAGGCAAAGGTCTATTCAGTTGCATGTCCGCTATTGGTTCCATTAGTGGAAGAAGGATGGGTTAAGAAGCCGGAAACAGCGATGATAGTTAAAAAATATTTACATCCTTTGAAAACCAGGCAGATAGATACGCTTATTCTGGGCTGTACCCATTATCCGCATTTAAAAAATATTATTCAGAAAAAGATTGGGAAAGGTGTAAATATCATAGACTCTTCTGTAGCCGTTGCAGGAAAAGTAAAGGATTTTTTTAAAAAGCATCCGGAAGTTTGCAATCAGATTAGTAAAAAAGGTGAGTATAGATTTTTTGTGTCAGATATTACTGAGCAGTTTGAAAAAACGGCCAAGACTCTACTAAAAAAAAATGTCCTCCTTGAAGAAGTAAAAATATGAAACCGATTGTAGCAATCGTGGGTCGGCCTAATGTAGGTAAATCGACCCTTTTTAATCGCATTACCGGAACCAAAAATGCCCTGGTTGACGATTCTCCGGGAGTTACAAGGGACCGCAATTATGGGGATGCAAGTTGGGATGATATCGAATTTACGCTTGTCGATACAGGGGGATTTGCAGATGAAAAAGGGAATGATATCATTAATGAGATCCGTTTACAGGTGTATCAGGCTATAGAAGATGCTGATGTTGTTGTTCTTGTGCTGGACGGCAAGGACGGAATTTCTCCCTTTGATACTGATCTTATAAAAATTCTCCGTAAAACCCAAAAGCCGGTTTTTTATGCAATAAATAAAATAGACGGGTTTGAGAAAGAAGAAAAAATTTACGATTTTTACAACCTTGGTATAGAGAATTTATATCCCGTATCTGCTGAGCATGGCTACGGGGTGAATGATTTCCTTGATAATCTGGTACCTGTATTTCCTAAACCCGTTTCGGATCAAGCTTCGAATATAACTGGTGATACGATCAGGCTTGCGGTGGTTGGCAGGCCAAATGTTGGAAAGTCGTCTCTAATTAATCATATTCTGAGAGAAGAACGCCTCCTTGTCAGTGATATTCCCGGCACTACGCGTGATGCCATTGACTCTCTCTGTAATATTAACGGAAAATCATATCTTTTGATCGATACGGCCGGCATCAGACGGAAGGGAAGAGTTTCAAAAAAACTGGAAAAATTTTCCGTTATCAAGGCATTAAGAAGCCTTGAAAGGTGTGATGTGGCCTTAATTGTTATGGATGCAAAGGAGGGGATAACCGAACAGGATATTAAAATTGCCGGTTATGCCTTCGATCGGGGATGTTGTCTGATCCTACTGCTGAATAAATGGGATATTGTTGAAAAAGACAGTAAAACAGTAGAAAGATATTATGAAGAATTAAGAATGGAGGCAAAATATTTAACCTTTGCCCCGGCAATGACAATTTCTGCAACAGCGGGTCTTAGAGTTTTTAAGATCTTCAAGCTTGTGGACGAAGTTTACAGCCAATTTGCCACACTGGTCAGAACACGGGAGTTAAATAAAATAGTTGAACTGGCCGTCGAGAAGAACGAACCTTCACTTCATAGGGGAAAACGGATTAAATTTTTTTATGCTACACAGGTGTCTTCAAAACCTCCCACGTTTGTTTGCTTTGTAAACTATCCTAATGCTGTTCATTTTTCTTACAAAAGATATTTAATCAATCAAATCCGTGAAGGAGCAGGCCTTGACAAGACTCCGATTCGGATAATTTTCCGCAAACGGACACAGCGGAAAGAGAAGTAACCTAATAGATCTCGTAAATTATACCAAATTTTAGTGTAATGTTTTGGACAAAAAGCTCCGTTTCCAACCCAAGAGTTGGGTATTTTTTCAGGTTTTTTTCTTTTCCTTAAAACCGATCCGATCAAAAGGGTTGACAACACTGGTTAACATATTATTCAGATGAGCACTGATCCGCTTTAGATAACGGGCATATAAGGCCAGTGCTGTTGAATCTGAGTGTGAAATCTCTTTTACTTTTCCCTGAACAAGATCACTTAAGATTTGATCACAAATCCTGCGGACTTCGGTTTTATGAGTGACCATCAATTCTCTGGCTTTGTCGACGTCATGTTCTCTGAGGACATGGATAGTCTCCTCAAATGCCCGTTTGATATCCGTTTCAATTTCAGTTAGGTTCTCTTCATATACAGGCACATACAATCGCTGGGGATGATCCGCCGCCAAATCCATAATATTTTTAGCGTAATCGCCAAGGCGTTCCACATCAATGATAATACTGATAAGAATCATTCCGCTGGGAAGACTACTTGGCCCCTGCATCGTGCAATGGGTCATAACCTTCCTGCGAACTTCCTGTTCGTATTTATTGATCAGCTTGTCTTTTTTACGAATTTCCTTGTTGATTTCGGCATCGTCACTTTCTCGTAAAATACGGACTGCTTCCAAAAATATCTCGCGGGAAATATTGATTGATTCGTATGATCTATCCCATGCCTGATTAAGGAGGCTATCGGATTTCCAGATATTTATGAGTTCTTTCCACATCGTCTACCTCACTGTAGATAAATTAATATTATTGATGAAAAGATTCCGATTGTATCAATGTACACATGGACTCACAAAAACTAATAGTATACGGTTCTTCTCCAAATTAGTTGGAGAAGAGGGTCCAAGGATTCCAGGGGTCAAGGA
>CAZQOH010000337.1:0-3192 GCA_964594355.1 uncultured Desulfobacterales bacterium | reverse complement strand
AGAAAGTAAAAAAAACAAACCGGGAGCAACTTGCAGAGACCCTTGAGCGTATAAAGGAAAAGGTCGAAAAAACAGAAGCAATTGAACGTTTAAAGAAAAAAACGGAAAAGGATGTGACAAGACAGGCTTCAAGGATACCAAGTGAGGTTGGGGATACCGGTGCCGAACAGGCTTCAAGGATACCAAGTAAGGTTGGGGATGCCGGTACCGAACAGGCTTCAAGGATACCAAGTGAGGTTGGGAATGCCCGTGCCGACAAACAGGTATGGGATATAATGCAATTATATAAGCTTGAGATTGCGTATCAAATTCAAAAGAATTGGGCTCTTGCAGAACAGTTGGCTGGTATACGAAACGATCTTAAAGCATCACTGGTTTTCAAAGTAATGCCGGACGGCGAGATTAAGGATGTCTTTTTTACTGACAGGTCTGGGAACAGATATTTAGATGAATCTGCCTTTAAGGCTATAATAAAATCGAATCCGGTTCTTCCACATCCCAAAGGTGTTATTAGCCCTTTTGTTACTGTCGGTATTCGATTTACACCTGAAGGTGTGCAATAGAGATGAGATGCCTCATAACGGGATATCACATGAAAACGATATGTTTTATTATAATAGCATTCATGCTTTTGGGACCGGCTTTGTCTTGGGCGGAATATGATTATATTGATATAAGTAATCCTTTTTTGCGAAAAATTCCGATTGCAGTCCCTTTTTTCAAAACAGCGACCACCAATGATGTTGAAACGCAAATGTCAAGCAAAGCAGCCGATTTACTCTCTAAAACCTTTGAATTTACAGGTTATTTTAAAACAGTTGATCGTAATGCCTACCTTCTTGCCCCTAATAATTCAGGTATTGATAATCCAAATTTTAGGAACTGGAGAAGTATTGGTGCCGAACTTTTAATCACCGGAGGCCTTTCCGTGAAGAATAATACTATGGAAATGGAACTACGGTTATTCGATACCTTTAAGGAGCAATTGTTGATAGGAAAAATATATAAAGGAAAGATTAATAATCAGCGAAAAATAATACACAAATTTTGTAGTGAGGTGATTTATCTTTTTTCTGGGAATTGGGGATATTTTAATAGCAAAATAGCTTTTGTATCTACAGGTTCCGGAAACAAGGAAATATATATTTGTGAATTTGATGGATACAATCCCAAACAAATAACACATGGGAGTAGTATAACCCTTTCCCCGTCATGGTCTTTAAACGCCAAATGGATTGCTTATACCTCTTATGCAAGGGGCAAACCTGATCTTTACATAAAGCATTTAACGGAAAAGCGTGGTGCAGTTGTTGCCAAAAAAGGCATAAATAGTACACCTGCCTGGGTTCCAGGTAAATTTTCGTTGGCAGCTACTCTTTCATTTTCAGGCGATCAGGAAATTTATCTATTGACTGGAACCGGAAAAATTATTAAAAGATTGACATATAAAAGGGGAATAGATACTTCACCTACCTGGTCTCCCGATGGCAAAAAAATTGCGTTTGTTTCAAAAAGGTCTGGAACCCCGCAAATTTATATCAAGGATCTAGATTCTAAAAGAATTAAAAGATTGACATTTGAAGGTAGATACAATACACAGCCAAGTTGGTCACCTAAAGGTGATAAAATAGCATATTCTGCCATGGAAAATGATAAGAGCAATATTTGTGTGATTAACATTGATGGCAGCAACCTGGTTCAATTGACAAATAATGCAAGAGAAAATGAATCACCTTCTTGGGCTCCGGATGGAAGTCTTATAGCATTCAGTTCAACACGGGAAGGTCCTTCTAGAATTTATATTATGACGGCTTATGGAACTGATCAGAGGCGTTTCCTCACATTACCTGGGGAACAGACAAATCCAGATTGGTCACCCAGGGTTATAAATAATTAAAAGCTTTTGGATTTTAAAAGGAGGAAAAATGAAAAAGAAATTATGGATAAGTTTAGCTCTATTGCTTGTAATCCCTGGATTGTTGTTTACTGTGTCATGTGCGAAGAAGGCGGTTAAAGTTGAACCTTCAGCAGCAGCGACGGAACCATCTGAAAAATCTGCTGAAGAAAAGGTTGCGGAAGAGGAGGCACAAGAAGTGGCAAGAAAGGTCGCTGAGGAGGAGGCACAAGAAGTGGCAAAAAAGGCTGCTGTGGAGGAAGAGAAGAAAAAACAGGAGCTTATCGAAGAAGAAAAAGTGAAGGCTGCTGAAGAAGAAAAAGCGAAGGCTGCTGAAGAAGAAAAAGTGAAGGCTGCTGAAGAAGAAAAAGTGAAGGCTGCTGAAAAGGCTGTTAAAGAGGAGGAAGCAAAACTAGAAAAAATAGCCACCCAAAACCAGTTTATGTATGAAGATATCTATTTTGAATTTGATAAAGCTACTCTCCTACCCATGGCACTGGATATTTTAAAGAAAAAGGCGGAACACCTCTATAATAATCCAGGCATTACAATTGTTATTGAGGGGCATTGCGATGAACGCGGCACCAATGAATATAACCTTGCCCTTGGAGACAGGCGTGCGGAAAGTGCAAAAAGTTTCCTTGTTGATCTTGGCATTTTGCCATCACGGTTAACAACTGTTAGCTATGGGGAAGAACGTCCGGTTGATTCGAACCATAATAGAGAAGCCTGGGCAAAAAACCGGAGGGCACATTTTGTCGTAGAGTAGTTCTAAAATTGTTCCCCTATTTGGGCGGTAATAGAGAGTGTAATTAAAACGTATTCAATGTACAAAAGTATCTAATATAATTTACTATATTTTTTGTTTAAAACGCTGGATACGGAATATGATCAAATCAAAAATCTGAGCGAAAACCAGTTCAATGCAAATATTTTGATGGGGTGAAATAAATTCTCCACCACTTGAATATGGTTTTTTATGCCCGCCTTTTATGGTGGGCATCTTTTTAATGTAAATGGACATTACTTTAAATAGAACAAAAGATATTCCCATGAAACTTGTTGTATCTACTACTTTAGTTCTTTTTTCTATTATTTTTTATGGATGTGCATTAAGGGAGGATATCTATTCGCTTGACAATCGTCTATTAGCGCTGGAAAAGCGTAATATAGCGTTAGAAAGTCAAAATTTGGGGCAAAATCAAAGTAGTTTAGATCTGAAAAAACTTATTTTGAAGCTGGAAAATCGTATTTTGAAGCTGGAAAAGCAGAATTTGAAGCTGGAAAAGCAGAATTTG
>CAZQOH010000336.1:0-3192 GCA_964594355.1 uncultured Desulfobacterales bacterium | reverse complement strand
GGAAGCTCAGACGCTGCATACATTCTTTGAAACGGAACGTTATTTTGACAAACACCATAAGATGAAAAAAATCCTACTTTTATTCAACAAAATATAGATGGTATAATATATAATGTTATGAGAAAAACAAGGGAAAGTGTTTCAATTCAAAGCAAAAAATATCTTCTAAGTTTCTAACTGATTCCTTTGCCACATACTTGCATTTTAGGCTATATATGATTATAATTACGGATTATGAAAGAATATAGCGAAAAGATACCCGACCCAAAAGAACTTGAAAAAGAGATAAGCGATTTTCTGGCCAAGAAGTTCGGAGGCACTGTGAAAATTGCAACCCCTATCGCCGTACCTCAGGATGTCACTTTTGATAAGACGGTAAACCCTCCAAAGAAGGAGAAAAAGATCAATTTCAACCTAAAACCTGAAGATCTTGTCTCCTATCTCGACCAGTATATCGTAAAACAGGATAACGCCAAAGCCATTCTATCTACAAAAATATGTACACATTTTAACCGGATAAAACGTTATGAATCCCATCCCGATGAATATAGTGAAATGGTGGGAAGCATAAAGAATAATATTCTCATGCTCGGCCCCACGGGTGTCGGCAAGACCTATATGATCAAACTGATCGCAAACAAGATAGGAGTCCCTTTTGTAAAGGGCGATGCCACAAAGTTTAGTGAAACAGGTTATGTTGGAGGAGATGTAGAAGATCTTGTCCGGGACCTGGTTAGAGAAACTGACGATAATATTGAACTGGCTCAATACGGCATAATATACATTGATGAAATCGATAAAATCGCATCAAGCCGCAATTTAATAGGTGCCGATGTATCCAGGACAGGAGTACAGCGAGCCCTTCTCAAACCAATGGAAGAGACGGATGTTGACTTAAAAGTTCCACACGATCCTATTTCAATGATGCAGGAGATCGAACGCTTTCGAAAAACCGGCAAGCGTGAAAAAAATAGTGTTAACACTAAGAATATACTCTTTATTATGAGCGGCGCTTTTTCTGATCTTATTCCAATTATTAAAAAGCGCATTGTTGATCAGGGTATAGGCTTTGGTGCCAGTATTACAAATACTAAGGAACAATCTGATATTATTAGACATGTAAAAGCAGAAGATCTGATAAAATTCGGTTTTGAATCAGAATTTATAGGCCGTCTTCCTGTTGTTGCTTTTTTTGAGAAACTAAATGAAGACGACCTTTTTCAAATTTTACAAAATCCAAATAATCCTATAATTCTCGGCAAAAAACTCGATTTCGCAGCGTATGGAATCGATGTAAAGTTTGGAGAAAAGGTACTTCACATTTTAGCTAAAAACGCTTTCGAGGAGAATACAGGCGCAAGGGGTCTGGTCAGCGCGATTGAAAAGGCTCTGCTTCTATTTGAAAAGAAATTACCATCAAAAAATATTACAAAATTCCCGGTAACTCCCGCCATTGTTGAGAATCCGAAAAAATCTCTTGAAACACTTATAGAAGTAACCTCCGATAAGCAATTAAACGAAGACTTTGAAAAACTATTAAATCAAGAAAAAGAATTTATTAAGAAATTTGTGAGATCAAATAAGAAAAATTTGTCAGAAAAACATAATCTAACACTGACACCCACACGCATTGATATTATTGCAACTTTTTATTGCAAATACATCATGGATATTGAAAATGTAATTAAAAAAATTAAATTTTATTCCGACGAAATAAAAAAAATAGAATTATACTTTTTCAAAAATCATGATATTAATATTGTTATGGAAGAAGATGCCATTGATTTTATAATGGAACAGTTCATAAATTCTACTACGAAACTTGAAGATTTTTATAAACAATTAACACTTGATTTTGAGCTTGGTTTAAAACTGATCCGGGAAAAAACCGGTAGAAACCGTTTCTTTATTACAAGGAAAGCACTATTAGGCCCCGAAGAGTTTATAAACAATCTCATTAAAGATGAATTTAGCTTGCCTTAACTCGATTTTATCTTTTGGAATGAAAAATAAATGATTGGAATTTCAAAGCTTTATTGCGGAACTGTCGAGCCTTCTGATGCGCTTCGTTATGGACGTGCTTCATCACGTTTACCTTCCCATCTGCTTCAATTTTCACGCGATAAACGACCGGTAGTTGTCTGGAATATCACGAAGCAATGCAATTTAAAGTGTATACACTGCTATGCACATGCTAAAAATATACCCTTTGATAATGAACTCTCCACAAAAGACGGTAAGAACCTGATCGACGATCTTGCACGATTCAATGTGCCTGTACTTTTATTTTCCGGAGGAGAACCTTTAATTCGAAAAGATCTGCCCGAGCTTGCCGCCTATACTGTAGAAAAAGGCATTAGAGCAGTAATATCTACAAACGGTACCTTGATTTCACAAAAAACAGCCCATATACTTATGGACATCGGTCTTTCTTATGTCGGTATTAGCCTAGATGGAATGGAAAAAATTAACGACCGTTTCAGGGGTGTAAAAGGCGCCTTTCAATCAGCTTTAGATGGAATTAAGAACTGTAAGGAAGCCGGTATAAAAGTGGGTCTTCGTTTCACTATTAATAAATTCAATGAATCTGAAATCTCTAAAATATTCACCCTCCTTGATGAAATGGAAATCCCAAGGGTATGTTTCTACCATCTTGTTTATGCCGGACGCGGATCCAAACTCGTTGAAGAAGATTTATCCCATGAAAAAACAAGAGCCGCTGTAGATCTTATAATAGATCTTACAAAGAAGCTTCATGAAGATGGAAAACCAAAAGAAGTATTAACAGTAGATAATCATGCTGACGGGCCATATGTATATTTAAGACTCCTTAAAGAAAATCCCAAGCGTGCGGAGGAAACCCTTGAACTGCTCAAAATGAATGAAGGAAACAATTCCGGTAGAGGTATTGGATGTATAAGTTGGGATGGTGAAGTTCACGCTGATCAATTCTGGCGGCATTATAGTTTTGGAAATATACTTAAACGACCCTTCTCCGAAATCTGGACCGATACTTCAGATCCACTTATGAAAAAACTAAAAGAGAAAAAGAAATATGTTAAAGGGAGATGTTCAACCTGCCGCTGGTTAGACATTTGCGCAGGTAATTTCAGAGTACGGGCAGAGGCTGTGGCTGATGATGTATGGGCTGCTGATCCGGCATGTTATCTTACAGATGAAGAAATCTCTTAG
>CAZQOH010000335.1:0-3200 GCA_964594355.1 uncultured Desulfobacterales bacterium | reverse complement strand
CATCGATATTGGCAGCAATCAATTGAAAGTCTATTTTCTTCCCTGGTGATTTTCTTTTAAGTAGGGATTTTCTCGGTAAGATCTCATGGATTATTGAAAAAGTATTTTCATCATAAAAATTGACGAATACCCAATCCCCGACAGCAGGATAATCAATCGGAGAAGTCGCGCTGTATATTATTTTCCCGACCAACTCAGCGAAAACATCATTCTCACCATTGTTTATCGTATAGCTGTCTTTATGAACAGCAATCACCCTTGCTATCTCAAATCCCTCCAAACTCTCAGGATCAACTTGATCCTGGATCCATTTATCAAAACCAAGTTTTTTTATGTTATATGAAATGTTTTTCATGAGAAATTTTTAAGTACCTCTACGATAAGGAGCTTTTTTGTTATAGTGCTTGCCAAAATAACGTTCCGTTTCAAAGAATGTATGCAGCGTCTGAGCTTCCGAGCTAATCAATTTGGGGACATTTGATTAAGCGTTATAGGCGAAGCGGAGCGTAAAATCGGAACATAGACCTCAAGATCAAAATTTTTAATAATCTTAACCGGACAGCAGTGATAAAGGAGAAGTATCAAGGATTTTGAAAATTATCAAGTGAAGTCTACTACCAAGCATTACGTGGCTCAGTTATAACATGAATTCACCATTTATTTCAAAACCTATTGAAATAGCATATCATCCTATGATAAATTCATAAAAAGTTGAATTCGTTCCCGTCTTGCGGGATTTGGTGTTTTGTTTGTAATTCCAGTAGATTTTTAAAATAGGAGAATATAAAATGATCGATATCGTAAAGCGTTTTTTTAGTAAAGGCACAGAAGACAGAACCAAGACCAGCAACCAGAAAACGGATCACGACATACGCGTAGCGACCTGCGCCTTGTTCGTGGAAATAGCTCGTATAGATGAAAAGTTTACTCAAGAGGAGATGGAAACAATTATATCGATTCTAAAAGAAAAATACAGCTTATCTCAGGAGCATGTCGATGCCCTGATTGCGGAGGCCGAAAAGGAACTGGAAGAAAGTGTCGACTTATGGCAATTTGCCAGACTGATCAATGAGAATTATTCAAATGAAGAAAAAATTGAAATCATTGAAATTTTGTGGCGGATCGTCTACGTGGACGGAAAAATGGATCAATACGAACACTACCTAATGAACAAGCTTAAAAAATTACTTC
Source organism: uncultured Desulfobacterales bacterium (assembly GCA_964594355.1). Lineage (GTDB taxonomy): Bacteria > Desulfobacterota > Desulfobacteria > Desulfobacterales > JAUVVS01 > JAUVVS01. Next base: position 2,009 of record CAZQOH010000335.1, on the reverse strand, counting down.
GCCTTTCTCACGATCAACTGATCGACGCGAAGTTAAAAGTGAAAAATTCTATTCCAATTGAGTGAAAACCAATTGGGAGTTATTCGTTATTTGTTATTGGTTAATCGTTTAAAAAGAATAAAATCCGTTTTTATATTTCACCAATCATAGATTTATAAAGAGTAAGTAACAATCGCTCTATATGGATTCTTAAATTACTTTTAGGTTTTGCGTAATCGCGGCGGCAAAATAAATACCCTCCGCAATCCCTCTTTAAGCGAGATTGCCTCCTCCGGGCAAAATCGGGAACAAACCCCGCATCCGAGACAGGCGCTCTCATCCGATTGTGCCAACTCCTCCTCATTCAGGGAAATCGCATCCGTGGGGCACCACTCCAGGCAGATGCCGCAACCCGTGCAGGCTTCTAAATCGATCACGGAAAGATGGTAAGTGGAATTGATCAGTGGCAGCGTGCCGCTCCGCCAAAGCTGTAGGGTATCGCAGCAGTCTTTGCAGCAGTTGCAGATGCTCGTTTCCGGGCGGGATTCCTTGGATCCAGGGTGAAAGGCCTTGTGGATCAATCCGGCCTGCTCGGCCTCTTTCATGATTTTCAGTGCTTCCTCCTTTGTAACTTTTCTTGCAAATCCCTGTGCAGCGGTGTGCCGTGCGGATTTACCGAAGGAAAAACAGTTCAATGTGGGAGCATCGGTGTTACAATCATCTCCAAGCAACTTTCGTCGCTGGCGGCAAAAGCAATATCCAACGGCAATGTCGTCAAACTTGTTGATAATCTCTTCTACCGTCTGGCTCGGAAGAACGAATTCTTCGGAAACATCCAGGGTCTTATCAACCGGTATTATCTTAATGGATTTTCCGTCTTCCGTTTTCCTGGTGGGTACGGTCCGGTCCACAGAGGGAGCGGCCTGAAAGAGGGGTAAAAGCGTATCGTATTTATCTTGGATCTCTTTCCGTAGCTCTCCCAGCAGCTTTTCGAACAACCTTGCGAGCTCTTTTTCTTCTTCGCTGCCCCTTAGTTCCACCATGAATTTATATTCCATGACTCCGACAAGCATGAGCGGTAGAAGCCTGTAGACCATGACGCCAGAGGAACTTGGTTGATTGAAAATAAGCCCCTTCTTTGCAAGGCTTGTTGCCAGTTGCTCGATTTTTTCCTCTGAAAGTCCACTCGATTCCACAAGCTGGGACATTGTTTGCGACGACCTCTCGCGGAATGCATATATCAGGTCGAGTTCCTCTTCATTGTCTTCTACAACGCACCTTATAATTGCAATTGCCGTGTCACTCACCGGAAATTGAACCATACCTTGTTTGCAGATTACGCCAGCCGCTCTTTTGAACTTTTCCTCCATTTTGATTTGAGCCATGATCTCTTCCTCCTTTCTTTTTTGACAGGCATTTCAAACTTTGTTTGTTGGATCTCCTTCAGCAACCATAGCTTTCATTACCTCTTTTTCTTTGTAATTTGGTACTATGCCTTTTAAAATTGCCTCGATGACAATAGTTCCATTTTGATTTTTATATTCTGCCTTTCCATTGATCCAACCATTATCTTCTAGTTCTGTAATAATAAAATTACATACTATTTTATCCCCAAAATATACCGGTTTCTTAAAATTAAAACTCATTTCTGAGGCCAAACAACCAATTTGCCCTCCTATTTCGGTAATCATGTTTGCCACCAAAAGCCCATGACAGATCCGACTACTGAAACCCTTCACCTTTGCAAATCGTTCATCAAAATGAACAGGATTGTAGTCTCTGGCAATATCAGCAAACAGATTCATATCATTTTCTGTAAATTCACGTGAAATAGAAAATATGTCACCCACATTTAATCCTTCAATAGCTTTATTTCGAATGTATGTCATACAGTTCAGCCTCATAGTAAAAATGAAATCACATACCGATCAGATATGTCTTTCGAAAAAGTCACGGTCTTTCCCGGTCCCACCTAAGTGTTTGTCAAAATAACGTTCCGTTTCAAAGAATGTATGAAGCGTCTGAGCTTC
>CAZQOH010000334.1:0-3221 GCA_964594355.1 uncultured Desulfobacterales bacterium | reverse complement strand
CTACATTTGCTCCATTTTCGTTAGTATGTCAAATTGCCAGAATTGATTACAAAACTTTTGAGACATCTCAATATGAGGAGGCTTATAAAATGCCAGGCAAAGATGTAAAAAGAATAAAGCTTATTGAAAGAGAGCAGGGTGATATAAACACCACACCGAACAGAAGAAAATATTGGGAGAGGAATTTATCGGGTTTAGCAAAAAAATGGTTTGATGAAGACACAAAATATTTTTTACATCAGAGCCTATCAACTCCTGTTCTAAATGTCCTTTCCAAGGCCTATGGCGTATACATCGAAGATTTGAATGGAAACAAATACATCGATATGCACGGCAACGGAATTCACAATACCGGTTTCAACAACCAGGAGGTTATCCAGGCTATTAAAAAGCAATTGGATGAAGAAATGACATTCTGTCCGAGAAGGTATACAAATATTCCTGCGATTAAACTGGCAAAAAAACTCGCGGAAATAACACCTGGAAACTTGAACCGGTCACTTTTCTGTCCTGGAGGATCTGAAGCAATTGAAATTGCTTTAATGCTCGCAAGGCTTGTAACAGGAAATTTTAAAACGATCTCATTTTGGGATTCATTCCATGGTGCAGGGTTTGGTGCGGCAAGTATTGGTGGCGAAGAACATTTTCACGGTGGGTTGGGTCCTATGGTCCAGGGGGCGTTTCATGTGGAATTTCCCAATTACTTTCGTAATCCCTGGAGTTTTACCGAAGAAAAGGATGTTGACGCAGAATGTCTTAGACAGATTGAACAAATTTTAAAGAAGGAGCCTGAGATGGCGGCTATTATTGGAGAACCGATTTCTGCAACACCTGTGGTTCCTTCAAAAGAATATTGGAAAGGTGTAAAAAAACTATGTGAACATTACAATACGTTGTTGATATTTGATGAAATAATCGAAGGGTTTGGACGGACTGGAAAGATGTTTGCATGTGAACATTACCTGACGCCTGACATTCTTGTTCTTGGAAAATCTCTTGGCGGCGGAATCGCACCTTTTGCAGGTATCGTAACCCAGGAAAAATATAATGTTTGTCAGGATCGATCGATCGGTCATTACACGCATGAAAAAAACGCTCTGTGTTCTGCAGCCGCCCTTGCAGAAATTGAGTATATAGAAAGCAATAAACTATCTGAACATGCCGCCGCACTGGGAGAATACGCAGTTCAAAGATTAAATGAGATGAAAGAAAAGTATTCGCTGATAGGAAATGTTGCAGGGATGGGGTTACATATAGGGATTGATCTGGTAAAGAGCAGAAAGACTAAAGAAAGGGCTTTTGATGAGGCGGAGATTATTATGTTTAAGTGTCTTGAAAAGGGTCTTTCTTTCAAAACAATAGAAGGAAATATAATAACTCTGCGACCGGCACTGGTCATAACCAGAGAGGAAATGGACAAAGCGCTTGATATTTTGGATGAAGCAATAGGCGAAGTTGAACTCGGTATGAAATATTAGAAATTTTATGGAAGACAAATCTGTTAGAATAACTTTTTGTCATCAATAATATAATAATTATTATTTTGACTTATAACTTGAGGGTAATATTATAGTGATTAAATTGGCTGTATAGAAAATGTTAAGGTAGGCATTGGTAGTATTATTAAAAAATTACTTATAATGGAGGAAAAACACCATGGCAGTAAGAAATTTTCAAGCAGGAACCGGTTGTATCTCCGGGCTTGGACTTAAAATTTTGACAGACGATGACCTGGATAGAATTCATCTGGCAACACTGGATATGCTCTGGGATATTGGTGTAAAGGTTGAAAGTCAACAAGCTCTGGAAATATTTGATGGTAGCGGATGTACTGTAGACCCGAATACGAAAATTGTTAAAATTCCCGCAAGCATTGCAGAAGATGCAATTCGTTCCTGCCCTCCGACGTTCAGGGCTTGCGCAAGAAATCCTGAAAATGATTATATTTGTGAAAAAGATCGAACCGGGTTTGTTAACTTTGGTGAAGCCCCACAAATGATAGATCCGCATACAAAAAAAGTAAGACTGCCTAAAAAGGCAGATGTAGATGATTGCACCAGATTTTTAGATGCTTTAGAGCAAATAATTGTTTTTGAAAGGCCCTTGACACCAAGTGATGTGGAACAGGACGTAGCGTGTATTTATAATACCAAATCATTTTTAAACAATTGTACTAAACACGGCTATATAGGCATCAATACTACAGAAAATTTAAAAACCTGCATTAAAATGGCGTCGATAGTCGCCGGAGGAGAGGATAAGTTCAAAGAGAGGCCCCTGTTTTCGACAACTTGTGACCCAATCAGCCCTTTAGTGCATTCAGGGGAGGCTGTAGACGTTTTTATCGAAGCATGCCGTTTAGGGGTTCCCTCAAAAATTAATCCCATGGGATTGATGGGGGGCACCACTTGCATCAATATGGCAAGTGCTCTGGTAACCCATAACGTTGAAGTTGCAAGTATGATTGTTTTAGGTCAAGCAGTTCACAAAGGCCATCCTTTAATATACGGTACCACTACCGGAATATTGGATCTGAAAACATCACTTGCTGCTGTGGGTGCCCCTGAATCGGCTCTATTCAGTGCGGCGATTGCCAAGCTTGCGCAATTTTATCAAATACCTACCTGGGCTGCCGGTGGGTAGAGTGACAGCAAAATACCCGATGCTCAGGCAGCCCATGAGTTTACTATAACCGCCTTGTTACCAGCGTTGGCAGGTGCCAACCTGATTTATGGCTTAGGGATGCTTGATAGCGGGTTAACCTGGGATTACGCTCAGGCTGTTATGGAAAACGAAATGCTCGAAATGGTTTTGCAGGCCGTCAAAGGTATTTCTATAACCGATGAGCAAATAACCTTTGATGTCGTCAAACAGGTAGGTCCAGGTGGTGAATTTATATCTCACGATCATACCTTTGAACACATGAAAGAGCAGAGCCAGGGTAAATTGATAGACCGCAGAAGCCGTGAAAGCTGGGAGGCTTCAGGACGTCCGGATTTTGTTGAAAAGTCTTATGAAAAAGCATTTGATATTATTACAAATCATAAACCTAAGCCTCTACCGGAGGATGTTAAAAAATCATTAGATTCAATTTTCGAGGAAGCAGAAGCGCTAAGTAAAGAAAGAAAAGCTAAAGAAGCCTCTTAAAACATATTTACAACGAGCATGGGAGATATAATCAAAAGTTGTGTTTGAGGGATTAGGTGGTGTATCCTCCGGGC
>CAZQOH010000333.1:0-3226 GCA_964594355.1 uncultured Desulfobacterales bacterium | reverse complement strand
AGCTCGGAAGCTCAGACGCTGCATACATTCTTTGAAACGGAACGTTATTTTGACATACACTATAGACGCTGCATACAGTCTTTGAAGCGGAATGTTATTTTGAGAACTACTATAGAGCTGCAAAAAGCAGAAGGAAAAGTTAGTGTAAGAAGGGTCTGGAATTGTTTAGCAAGGCGTTATCAATACCTTATCCTTAACTTCCTCTGTATATATTCCATATATTCGTTTCCATACTGGACATTAAAAACCCACAGGTAATATTTTTTCTCATATGGAATATCATTAGCCTCGGCATATTCAAAAGGATAAAATATAACAGGAACCCTTTCCATATTATAAACATCGATTAATTGTGAAATAGCAACTGAAAGTACTTTCCAGGGAAGATCTTCAGGGTTAGTCACCAGAATCTTGATGCCGTTTAACAGTTCGGATAGATTGAGTCCCAGATCGGATTGATTAACAATCAGCACTGCATTTAGCTCGCCGTCATGGGTTAGAGAATATACCTTCTTTTTCCGTAAAAATCCGAATCGGCTATAGAGTTCTTCCAAGGATTCATCGTCCAAATCTTCCTGGTGCAGACTCAGGGCATCTAAAAGCAGACCTCCTGAGTAATGGTTGTAAAACCGGCTCAGCTCCCATAAATCATACGTTGAAGATTCCTTAAGCGACCACCTTTCCGGTAGATTGATGCCCAGAGACAGACTTGTGTATGGCAAATAGGCAAAGAGATCCAGAGAGGAGCCATGGGGGTCCTTTAGGGCTCTGGTGAAACCACCAAAAACTCTATCGGAAAACTTATTATCTGGACGGAAATAGCTAATTGAATAATCCATTTTTGCAGAAGGCAGGCGATGCATATCATTCAAGTAGTATATGATTTGTTTTAATACTTGGAAGCCTGCTCGCTTACTTTCCTTAGTCCTGGCGGCGTAGTGATGAAGCATCCAGGCTTTTTCGTAAGCCCTAACCATGGAGATATGACCAAATATACGTCCGTGTTTCTGATAAGTGAAATGTTTTGCTATCTCCGGGCTTTCCTGGTAGAGCTTTTTATAGATTTCTTTTAAATCTTTCCGATGGGAATGGATAAGTCGATACTTTTTCGGATAGATAAAGCCTGTATCAAAGAAGAACTCCCACAAGGCATCCATATCGACTTCGCTGGATATGTAGGCATTGGGATCCAGGGTATTGCTCAATATGTGTGTGAGACGGCTGTATGCATTGATATTCATGTCTAAAATTGCAAGACCGTAGCGAATTTTTTGATCTTCTTCCAAGCGGTAGATCACCTGAGCAGAACAATGAATGCTCAAAGCGCCGGAAAAATTAATTGTCAGTTCAGGGATGATCATACCCGGCATCAGGATTCCCTCATCTGTCTTCTCAAGGATGGAAAAACCCGATGTTGAGATATCTGCAACCTCCAGTTGTATCCTCTTTTCTATAAACGGATGATTAAAGATTAAAGCAGGTGGCGGTACTAAGTGCTGGCGCGGATTACGCATTTGCTTTTTCTCAAACCGGCTGATTTCTTCATCAGCAGATGTCAGTACAATTTCCTTGCCCTGTAGTTTATCCTCTTGACGAATACACTGACAGAGACAGGAAAAGAAAATCTGTTTGCCCTGCTTCAAATGAATAATAGACGCTGCATCTGAATTAAACCACTGAAAGGAGCTGGGCGATTCAGGTTTTACTCTAATGCGAAAGCCAAGCGGGCTGAAATCCAACATTTCGCCTTTTGCTACGAACCCGCTTTGATTCAATTCCGCTGTAATGTTTCTGCAGGTATACCGCATGGCTTTTCTTTGACCTATTGCGAAACTTATATCGGGTAATTGGATCTTGATGTATTCTTTGTCTGTCTCCTTCACTATAGCCGGGACCATTATCATGAACCGGCCATCATCAATAATAATATGCTGAAATTGATAGCTATCTATGTCGAAATTTGAAAGGTTTTCATCTAACAATCGGCAGGTAAGCTCATTGCTAAAGCAGGGCTCAGGATGTGCTTGAACAAGGATGCTATCATCGTATTTGGGATCACGGAGTTGAAGCAGGATATTACCATTCATAAAATGGATGCGGTTGAGCGTGTTTATGAGTGTTTCTTGATCGATCGAGTCAGCATTTTCAAGCGCATTAACCAGCTCCTGATGCTTGAACAGCCATGGAGGAAGCATATGTCTCTTATCAGGAGCACGTTTGATAGAGTCAAGATCTTCGGGGACAATTTTTATTGGTAAATTTTTGATCATTTTAGTTGTTGTGCAAAAATGCTATAGAATGAATTAATTCTATGTTTCGGAATTTTTACAACCTGATGAACATATAGTTAATTTTTAAGGCTCAGATTTTTACTTCGGACATGTAAAGCTAACCAACTAACTTGATCATCAATTTTATATTGTCTTTTTGTTAGCATTATGTCAAGAAAATTATTTATAATTATATGTATATATTATATAATTAGCATATAATGTGTATAAATATTAAATATTACTATATGTGGTGTGCCGGGGGGACCTCCCCTAATTCAGATTTTGTTAGTTGAGGTTCGGTTGTTTAAACCTTATTTTTTGCTATTTTTCATGGATTGCTCAAATTCTTCAAAGAATATGTTTCTTTCTTTCCAATCCGCTCCAAAGCGTTTATCAAAAAGGATTCCAAGCTTATCGAAAAGTTTTTTCCAGACAGGTTTGCCTTTCTGCAGAACAACATCTTCTAAGAAATCTTCGAGTTCAATCATTTTTTCTTTTGGCAAAAAAGAAACAGCCCCAAGTTTTATAGATTTTTCCAATGCTTCAGGAGTCAGGGCATATGCTGTGAGCATAACAGTAGGAAAACCTCTTTTTACGGAAGTTTTTAAGAGTTCAAAGCCGTTAACCCCCATAATGTCCAGAATGACAATATCATAGGTATAACTAATTAGATATTGGCGGGCTGTTTCGTAATCACCAGCTTTAGTAACGAGGCACATATCTAATAATTCTTCTACTGTGTCGAGAACATCGGTTTCATCGTCCACCACTAAAATTATTTTATCTTTTAAAAGGCTTGATGGATTCACAGCTTATTTTTCTCCTTTCGCAACTACTTAGGTATCTGCCCTCCGAAGCTAAAGCACTATGAGGCGTGTGTCGAAGGCCACAAAGGCACAAGGACGCCAAGATTAAAGAACCGTTTATTGAAATTTTAAAATATTATAGTATTT
>CAZQOH010000332.1:0-3228 GCA_964594355.1 uncultured Desulfobacterales bacterium | reverse complement strand
AATTTTCGCCTTCCTTGAACTTGAACAAAATTGAGCATTTTTCAAAGGTCTCCATATAAATAAATTACACAGTCTCACACCCCACACTTATTATGAATCACGTCAGTCCTGTTTTTCAATCTGATAAATTATATGCTAATATTGTGATAAATGCAAGAATATTATAGGTCGATTACAAAAGAATACTGAACCTATGCAAATCTTGACAAGACCATGCTGATGATTATTTTTTTTAGAAAAGAAAGATGTTAAGAGACCTTTGAAAAAGGAGGTAATATTATGGCAATAATAAGATGGGATCCTTTTAGAAATGTAGCAACATTGCAAGATCGCATCAACCGATTGTTTGAAGATTCTTTTCCTCGTTCAAGAGATATTGATGAAGATATCTCCATGTGTGAATGGAAACCTTTGGTAGATATATATGAAACTGAAGAGGGTATTGTTATAAAGGCAGAACTGCCTGGAGTAAACAAAGAAGATGTTTCCGTTGAGGTTAAGAATAATATACTTACACTCAAAGGTGAACGCTTTGTTGATAAAGAAATCGATGAAGATAAATACTATCGCAGGGAAAGGTGTTTTGGAACATTTCACAGAACTTTTACTTTACAGGACACCGTGCTTCCCGACAAAATAAAGGCCAAGTTTAGAAACGGTGTGCTTGAAATAGAAGTCCCAAAGCCTGAAGAAGAAAAACCAAGACAGATATCTGTAAATGTAGAATAGATCGTAACATTTTATTACCGGTCCCATTTACCTTTACATATTAACCCTCCTCTTATTGCATCATCCCTTTTTGTCTTGCACTGCGAAGCCCGTCTCACTTTGTTAAAGACTATCGGACAGGTTTGTTGGTAAAAAGGTCTTTAGCTAATGTATTGCGATTTCTTTTTAAATACAGTACTATGCGGACATGGATAAAGATTACAAAGGGTCATTTAAATGGATTGTCGGCTCCCAGTATTTTTTATATTTCGGGGTGCTGGGCATTTTTTTACCCTATTTTAATTTATACTGCTATCACCTCGGTTTCAGCGGCTTTCAAATAGGTGCTCTGTCGGCTTTGAGATCGGTAGCGCTTGTTTTGTTCACTCTCGTATGGAGTGCTCTGGCGGATCATTTTCAGATCAGAAAACCGATATATATATTATGCAGTTTTATTAGTACTGCGATCTGGGTTTTCTACCTATATACTGTTGATTTTTGGGTAATGCTTGTCATCACCCTTTTTTACGGAATATTTTTTAGCCCGATTATATCTTTTCTTGAAGCCTTTACCATGGATGTATTGGGTAAAGGGAAAAAAAGCTATGGAAGGATAAGGGTATGGGGATCGATTAGTTTTATCTTAACCGTTATAATCCTCGGCAAGATAATTGATCTTTATTCCATCAATATAATACTTATTCTTATTCTGACAGGATCGATACTGCAGGCCGTCATTTCAACCAGAATTCCCGATATTCAGATTCAAAAACAAGGGGCGTTTTCCTTAAAAGCTAAAGCTCTTTTGAAAAGACGTGTTATTGTTTTTCTTTTTTCTGCCTTTTTAATGCTGGTAAGCCACGGAACATACTATGGTTTCTTTTCCATACATCTTAATAATCTCGGTTATGAAAGTACGTTTATAGGAATTACATGGGCTCTGGCCTCTATTTCCGAGATCCTTGTAATGGTAAACTCAGAGAAAATATTCAAACGCTTTTCTTTGGAAAACGTTCTGGCCTTTTCATTCATGGTCGCTGCATTAAGGTGGTTTACACTTTTTATCGCAAGATCTCCGACTATGATCATGATCTCACAAATTTCTCATGCCGTAACCTATGGAACATTTCATATGGCCAGTATTCTATATATAGATTTTTTAACCCCTGACGATGCAAAGACACTGGGACAAGCAATAAATAACGCTGTAACATATGGTCTTGGTATGATGGTCGGATTTTTCATGAGCGGTTATTTGTATGAAAGTATGGGTTCATTTGTCTTATTTATGATAAGCGGTTTTATTGCTCTCGCAGGAGGTATACTGCTAAGAATGGCTCAGATGATGGAGTCCCATAGTTGATGATTAAAGAGTTGGCAGGCAGGTGTAAGTTCGTAAATGGCATCTGCCGCCATGAGAACAACCGCATTGGTCCATGTAGTTTTATATTTAGGCCAGATGACCATATCCGGACAGGTAAATCCGCACCAGTATGATCCATCTTCATTTTGTTTATCTAAAATCCAGTTGAAAACAATTTCGGAAAGATTTGAGTTTCCCATTGCCGATAAAGCTAAAGAAAGTTCAGATGTTTCTGCAAGGGTAACCCATGGCTTATCAGATACACAACGGGCACCCTGCCCTATTACCATAAATTTTTCCCAGAATTTATCAATCCTTTTCTGAGCCTTTTCACCGGTGAGCACACCGGATAGTATCGGATAATACCAGTCCATGGAGTAGCGGGACTTGGTCATGTTAAAGAGATAGGGTTTGTATTTAATTGCATTTTCAAGTTTTTTTAGTGCCTCTTTCCATGCAGGCAAGTTATGGCCAAGTCGCTCTGCAATAGCAAGTGCACATTTAATGCTCATATAGATTGAGCAAGAGCCGGTTAAGAGTGCCACAGGATCTACAGCACCCTTCGGGTTTATTGCCCAATATATCTCACCACTCTGAGCTTGCAAGTTCAGCACAAAACCTACGGCTGAGCTGATTGTTTTCCACATTTCATTGAGGAAAGCAGTATCACCTGTCATCATATAGTAATGAAAAACACCGACAGTGATGTATGATGATAAATTAGCATCACGTGTTGTGTCTTCGGGAACACTCTCCCTGTAAGAGGTATACCAACTACCGTCCGAAAGCTGCATTCGAGCCATCCACTCATATGCCCTCTGCGCCTCCTCCAGATATCCTCCAATACTCAAGCCTATCGCAGCTTCTACATGATCCCAAGGATCTGTTTTTTCGCCTTCACACCAGGGAATCTCCCCGCTTTTTCTCTGGGTCTTTGCTATATGATCTGCAGTCGATTCAATATCGATAGAATACTGCTCCTTTTTTCTAGAGATATTCAGGTCCATACAAATAAGTTACCTTTCTGTTCTATAGTAAGAGCTATTATCAGGTTTTAAAGCAACAATTTTATCGAAACTGTAATACTTTTAAATAGAATTTTATCGGCGCGTTTCTGAGAAAATGTCTCAACTCAGAGATTAATTACACTACAAGCT
>CAZQOH010000331.1:0-3243 GCA_964594355.1 uncultured Desulfobacterales bacterium | reverse complement strand
CACATTCGAACACTCCATTGATACCATCAGTGTTGTTTATCATGTCAGGATTCAACCTTAATGAAAGAAGCTGTTTGTTCCGGTCAGCCCTGATTTCTTTCCTGTTTCAAAAGAATACTGACATTTCCTGCCATTTTAGTGTAATGTAAATATACATAAATTCTTTCGCTGAAATCCTCGGCGACTATTATATTTAAAAATTGGAGTTTTACCGATGACTAAAAAACCAACCTATGAAGAATTGGAACAAAGGACTAAGGTATTAGAGGCAGAAAACGAGAAAAAAAACCGGTTTTTGCGAGAATCCAGAGACGGTGTGTACCACCTGGATCTTCAAAACAATGAGATTGAATTCTATAATGATTTCTATAATTTTTTGTTCAGGGGAACTGATGGGAAAATCACAAAGAAAAGTATTGCGCTGACATTGGCAGGTTCTATATCTCCGGAAGAAATCAATGCCATTAAGCGAGAGGTCGCAGTGTCTCTTCAACCCGGTAAAGAAGGAGGCGAAGTCTACTTTAAGCTTAAATTTCCAGACGGTACCTTCCACTGGCTTCACGACAGATGGAAAATTGTTCGCGATGACCGGGGAAATCCCATTGCGATAGAAGGAATTGTCCGGGACATTACAGAAATAAAGCAAAAAGGGGAGGTATTACGGGAGAGCGAAGAGCGTTTTCGCTTAGCATTCGAGAGTTCTAATGATGGAGTGTGTCTGGTAGATACGGAAGGGCATCTTTTAAAGGTCAATAAACGTATGTGCGAAATATTCGGATACAGCAAAGAAGAGTTAGAAAGGATGACGGTAAATGACATTGCGTATCCTGAAGATATGGATATCAGCCCTAAGTTCATACAAAGAAGTATATCTGGGGTGATTGAAAGTACTATATTTGAAAAGCGATATATACATAAGCAAGGGCATATAGTGTGGGGTCAAGTATCCAGTTCACTTGCTAAAGACTTAGAAGGAGAACCTTTATATTTCATTTCTCATGTACCCCCCATTCCGGAAAAATTTTATTCAAAACGCAGCAACAACTGAACAGACGGGGCTTTGAGTTTTCAGGCCAAAATGTGTAGCCCATAAAAAATAGCATATTATGCAAAAAAATCCTTGACAAGCATGTGTCAGATGCATTAAAAGTGTAGCCCATGAAAGGGGGTTGCCTATGCATCTCGACTGCCGAACTTCAAAATACAAGGAGAAAGTCTATAAATCATATGGTATCGCCGAATCATACCGTGAAGGTGGTAAGGTTAAGAAAAAGCGGCTCTTTGCTTTAGGAAAGCTCAACGAGGAACAGGCCGCCAAGATACGTTTGATTTGCAAAGTTATCTCTAAGCCGGATGAACAAGTGACCACACTGTCAAACATTGTGGCCCAGGAATGTGTCAACTACCTTGATGTCGCTGTCGTTAACCAGCTATGGGAAACATGGCAATTATCCGATGCCTTCACATTCGACATCACAAAACAGCCGCTGAGCACAGATTTGGTCGCTAAAATCCTGGTCATAAACCGGTGCCTTGATCCATGCTCACATTATTCTATACCACGTTGGATACGAACCACTGCACTGCCAGATATAATCGGTGAAAACGTACTAAAACTCAATGACGACAAAATCTACTATGAGCTATCAAAGATCCAACAAAACCAGTCGATGATCGAAAATTTACTTTTTAAAAAAACCTCTGAGCAGGACCCGCAAAGCTATGATTATGTCAATTATGATTTAAGTTCTTCTTACTTTGTCGGCTTTAAGTGCAAACTGTCAGCCTATGGCCGTAGCAAAGATGGAAAGTCTAAATGTAAACAAGTCGTATTGGCTTTAATGGTCAATTCGCAGGGCTATCCATTCAAATGGGACGTATTTCCCGGCAATATGCCTGAAATCCATACGATGGAGAAAGTTATTAAAACTTGTGCCAATCGTTTTAAATTGCAAAACATCTCTATGGTATTTGATCGTGGCTTAGTCTCCGAAGATACTCTCACCCTTATCGACGATCGGGGACTAAAATATATTTCGGCCTTAGATCACGATCAGATTCCCAATGTGGCGAATATCGATCTTAGCATTTTTAAAGACCTTGAATCTGAGACTGCTTTGAAGTCTATTCCTAAATTGTCAGGCTTTAGGAAATATGACTCAGAGCTATACTTCAAAGATCTTGGGACCACAGGCAAAAAACGATACATTTTGGGCATCAATCCAGAGAGGTTCGTTCAGGACCGAAAATGTCGCCAGGAAAAAATCGATTGCTTTCAGCGGTTTGTCGCCGGTAATAATCGTTCATTAAAAAAGGCCAAGCGAGATCGCCAACAACAGCCAACTCTCAACAAGGTAACAAATGAACTTAAACGGTTAAAAATACGCAAATACTATGAATCTCCTCAACTGAAAGAATTTTCGGTCCAAGTTGTTCTTAAAAACGGTAGTCAGAAACAGGTCAAAAGCTATCAGGTTAAAGTCAAAAAAAAGCCTGCTAAAATAGCCATCGCAAAACTTACCGACGGCCTTTGTGTTTTTGTAACCAATCATATTGAGAAAGATGGCAGTAATTATCGGATGCCCTCCGAACGGATCATACAAGCCTACAGAGAAAAAACGCAGATAGAAGATGCTTTTAAAAATATAAAGTCATTCGTTAAAATCAGACCATTTTTTGTAAATAAAGAAGAACATGTGAGAGCTGTATATACCATATGCGTTCTTTCCTATTTTATGAACCGCTACCTTTCGCAAAAGCGAAAAGCATCAGAAGGAAAAGACTTTCTCAACTCTAAACAACTCTACGAACCATTTAAAAGCGGTAAGTTATTAACCTTTTTAGACGCATTATCGGGAATCAGAAAAAAAGATATCATCCCTCTTTCTCCAAAACAAAAAGAGATATTGAGTGGTATTATTCCTCATAAAGTTCTCAATTTTACTCCGGCTTATTCACATATGAAATAGTGTAGCCCATAAAATGAGTTGACTAACTTATTGAATTAAAATGTTTTCTTAAAAGTTTTCCGGAATATGGGTTATATAGTATTAAACCAAAAGGTTATACCTTCCACCGTAGAGAGAAAAAAATATATTATCGCGTAGATAAAGAGAAAACCTCCTGATAGCATAGGTTATCCAAAAACATAAACCCTTAGACAGCCAAAAGGAGGTTTTCATGAGTACAGATGAGACTACACGCTACCAGACGTTTTGTCAATTTCGTAAAGAGATCCGTGGG
>CAZQOH010000330.1:0-3245 GCA_964594355.1 uncultured Desulfobacterales bacterium | reverse complement strand
CCTTTTCACATTAAGGAGAATGGATCCACATCAATAACAACCTTAACATCTCTTTTGTTAAATATCGAAGGGTTTTTATGTAACAGTTGGTATACGAATTGGTGGAGCGGAGTTGCATTTGAACATTTTATAAGTAATTGCCACCTATGCTGTTTTGCAATCTTCGAAAGGGGGGATTTAACCGGTCCCAATATATCCACGGACTTTAGAAGCGACTGACTATTTTTATTCAGAGCGTTGCACAGATCTCCCATGGTTTTAGCATGTTGCTTGGTTTTTTCCTTATCCTTTCCTGATATTTTAAATTGGATTATTCTTGAAAATGGCGGATAATTCAAAGCCTTTCGAAAATTTATCTCAATATCGTAAAATTTTTTAAAGTCCTGTTCTTTGGCAGATGATATGCTGAAATGATTTGGGTTGTAAGTCTGTAATATCACACTACCGGGAGTAACCCCACGGCCTGCTCTTCCAGATACCTGTGCTAAAAGCTGAAAGGTCCTTTCACCGGCTCGGAAATCCGGAAAGCTTAATGAAAGATCGGCACAAATTATTCCGACAAGGGTAATATTTGGAAAATCATGCCCTTTTGTTACCATCTGAGTCCCAACAAGTATGTCTATGGTATGATTTCTCAGATCCTTCAATATTTTTAGAATCGAACCTTTTCGTGTTGTTGTATCACGATCCATTCTGGCAACATTCGCATCAGGAAAAAGAGATTTTACTGCGCTCTCTACTTTCTCAGTGCCAAGCCCCAAGAGTTTGATTTTGGAAGACCCGCATACCATACAATTTGAAACAGATGCCCGTGTAAAACCGCAATAGTGGCATTTGTAAGCATTGGCCTTTTTATGCAGGGTCATGGAAATATCACAATTTTTGCATCTTACGGCTTCACCACACGCCGCGCAGATCGGAAGACCGGCAAAGCCCCGTCGGTTCAAAAAAATGAGGATCTGTTCACCACGGTCAATTGTCTCTTTCATTGCTCCATAAAGCTCGGATGTAATATAGCGCTTGATTCCCCTTACATCTCTGTTTTTGCAAAGATCAACCATGGTAATACCAGGAAGGAGACGTTCTTTAACACGTTTTTTTAAATTCACTTCAATGAATTTTTTTGTTTTAACATTATAGTATGACTGGATTGAAGGTGTGGCAGACCCCAGCAAAGCAATTCCATGGTGAAGTTTTGCTCTCATTACTGCAAGATCCCTGGCGTTATAGCGGAGTCCACTCTCCTGTTTGTATGAAGTGTCGTGTTCTTCGTCAACGATAATAATGCCTATATCAGTAAAAGGCGCAAAGATAGCCGATCTAGCACCGATGGCAATGACTACCTCCTTACGCAAGATACGCATCCATTGGTCATAACGCTCTCCTGATGATAGTCCGCTGTGAAGAACGGCAACACGCTCTCCGAATCTTGCCCGAAACCACCTTTCCATCTGCGATATAAGTGCAATCTCCGGAACCAGAACCAAAACAGAATGTCCACCCTTTACAGCCTCTGCTGCTATCTGCATATAGACTTCTGTCTTTCCGCTTCCTGTAACCCCTGCCAGAAGGAAGGTTTTAAACCCTTTACCCAAATCACTTATAACTGTTGAGATTACATTTTTCTGCTCTTTTGTGAGGAGTGGAACATTGTCCGGTTCTATAGGCTCGCCAAACGGATCCCGATAAACCCTTTTTTTGTAAACTGAAATGAAACCTGCTTTTTCCAAAGATTTAAATAAACGTGGGGCTGTCGGAACAAGTCTTTTTAACTCTCTTACAGAAATTTCACCTTTTGATTTTACGGCATCGATTATTTTTTTTCTTGGCAGGGTGAGATTATAAATAGGTATGTCCGATCTTATTAATGAAACATACCGTTCCATCCTCGGCTTTGTCCCTCCGACCTTTAGCTCTCTTTTTTGGACAATCCACCTTTTACGCTCCATAGCATAAATCAAAGAATTAGGGATATCCTTATGAAGATATTTAGGAAGGTCTTTCTGGCGACAAGACCCAAATTTCAATCGACTTAATATCTCATTCTCTATTGATGTAACAGAATTTGCCGCATAGGCGTTTTTACCCTCTTCAGTAATAGTGAGGGTTGAAATATCATAATGATTCAAACCTCCGGGTAGTGCGCAGTTTATGACATCTCCCATGGGATGAAAGTAGTATTCAGCGATCCATCTGAAAAATGGTATCATAGTTGTTGGAAACAGCGGTTTTTCATCAAGAACGTCTATGATAGATTTTATCTCTCTCTGATCAACGTTTGCGCAGGAGTCCAGAATGTATCCTGTTACTCTGCGATTGCGAAAGGGAACCAACACCCTTTTCCCCACAGATGCGAAATCAGCAAGGTCTTCCGGGACGCTGTAGGTAAAGGTATTATATATTGGAAGGGCTATTGCAACTTCTATGTATTTAGAATGTATTGTCATTTATTTCAGAAGAATCCTGAATGCAAAATATTGCCATAAAAATAACAACTTAATCACTCAACAACTTAACCACTTAACGAGGTCTGAATTTATCATATAGCTAAACCGATCATGTTGCAAATCGAATCATTTTACAAATAATCGTTTTTCCCTTGACACATATTTTTCCTTTATTTACAATAGAATACATAAATTAATCTTAGAGATTTCAAGTGTTCCTTCAACCCTCATGTTATTTTACTCTATTTTCATGAAGGATCTATTCTAACAGAAACATAGCTATCTGTTTAGAAAGGAGGTATATATGCACAAAATTACTAAACATTCCATTGTTCTTTTCGTGGTTTTTGCCCTGATCTTTATTCCTTTTAGCTCTACAGTGCTGGCTCAAGAGGAACCTGAAGATGTTGATTTGCCTGGGAAGATGGCAGTTGATATTTTGTTGACAAGACCAATCGGAATAATATCAACCGTTCTTGGAACCGCCATGTTCATTGTTGCTCTCCCCTTTTCAGCTTTGGGTGGAAATACAAAACAAGCATATGAAAATTTAATAGCTAAACCTGCAAGATACACTTTTAAAAGGCCATTAGGAAATTTCTAGCCCTTTTATAAAACATTGATCTTTGTTTAAAATTTATTCAAGGCAAGTAAGATAGAAAAGTATATTGCAGATATTTAAAGAATGAGACCTTTGCAAAACGCCCCCTTTTGCCCAATTTCTGTGTCAGACTCAAATTTTAATCCTCAAAATACTCAATGTATTCCTGTGGTTAAAATTTTCGTCTTCCTTGAACT
>CAZQOH010000329.1:0-3251 GCA_964594355.1 uncultured Desulfobacterales bacterium | reverse complement strand
ATTGAGTATTTTGAGGATTAAAATTTGAGCCTGACGCAGAAATTGGGCGAAAGGGAGCGTTTTGCAAAGGTCTCAAAATAGCTTCCGGGGAGGACATTACCATGAGTTATGGATATATGGGCAAGATTCTGCATGTTGACTTGAGTAATAGAAAAATCGAGATCGAAGAAAAGGATGATTCCTTCTACAGATCCTATCTGGGTGGTCGAGGGATCGGTTATCACTATATCCTCAAAGAGGTTCCATCTCGTATTGACCCTTTTTCTGCGCAAAATCTTTTGATTTTTGCTCCAGGAGTGATGACGGGAGCTCCGCTGGCTGCATCTTGTCGATTTTCCGTAATTGGAAAATCTCCTCTAACAGGAACAATGGGTGAATCAGAGGCAGCCGGTTTTTTTGGTCCGGAGCTCAAAATGGCCGGTTTTGATGCCGTCCTCTTTAGAGGAAGAGCGGAAACGCCGGTTTATCTCTGGGTTACTAAAGGAAAGGCAGAGATAAAAGATGCTTCTCATTTTGCAAGGCTTGGAGCTAAGGAAGTTGAGGATGCCATCCGGAAAGAAATGGGAAGCGACAAAATTCGGGTGGCGCAGACAGGGCTTGCCGGGATGAATCGGGTTATTTTTGCTAATATCACAAATAACCTTGCTCATTTCAATGGCAGGAACGGTCTTGGAGCTCTGATGGGATCTAAAAATCTTCGCGCCATAGCTGCTTTGGGAACTGAAAAAATCCACTTTTTTAATCTTGAATTTCTTCGCCAAACCGCAAAAAATTATGCAAAGACCTTTAAAGACAACCCGTTAGGAAAGGCTTTGTTTGATTATGGAACCACTGCCTTCTGCGAAATCCTATCAAACGCCGGCGCCCTTCCCGTTAATAATTTTCGTCGGAGCGGCCTCGAAGATCCGACACCCGTAAGCGCAGATACCTATAGGAAGGTCCTCCAAAGGAAAAAAAAGGGTTGCTATGCCTGTCCTATCCGCTGCAAAGGTGCAATTTCTCTTGATGATCCAAAATATGGCGTTGATTCCAGATATGGAGGCCCTGAATACGAGACCATGGCCGCCCTGGGAACCAATTTAAATATCTTGGATCTTAAGGCCATTGCCAAAAGCAACGAAATTTGCAACCGATATTGTATGGACACAATCTCTGCGGGAATGACCATCGCCTTTGCTTATGAATGCTTCGAAGAAGGAATAATTACAAAGGCCGATACCGGAGGAATTGAGCTGCGCTTCGGGGATGCGGATTTGGTGATTCAACTATTGGAAATGATTGCTCGACGCGAGGGATTTGGCGATCTTTTAGCAGAAGGAACGGCCCATCTGGCCCGAAAATGGGGAGTCGTTGATAAGCCTTATAATCTCTCGGTTAAGGGGCAAGAACTGGCCATGCACGATCCTCGTGTAAAAATCGGCGTTGGCATAGGTTTTGCCGTTGCTACCTACGGCGCTGATCACATGAATGCACCTCACGATCCCGCTTTCGTTGATGAAAAGTCTTTCTCCTTTCAATCCGTAAAATCGCTGGGGATTCACAAGACCATGCACCCCACGGATATCAATACGGAGAAGGTCAAAAACTATGTATTGCTGGAAAACCTCTGGAAGATGATGGATGCGTTGGGGTTGTGTGTGTTCGGATATGCGCCCCGTGGAGTGATGCCATTGGATGAGATGGTACAGTGTATCAATGCAGCTACAGGATGGGATACAAATCTCTTTGAACTGATGAAAGCCGGTGAACGAGGTACTCTGATTGCAAGAGCTTTTAATAGCCGTGAAGGATTTACCATCAAAGATGACAAATTGCCCAAGAGGCTTTTTAATCCCAAACCTGATGGGCCGGATGCAGGCCGGAAAATTTTCGAACAAGAGGATTTCAAAAAGGCCGTAGCACTATTTTACGAGATTATAGGCTGCGATCCGAATACCGGCCGGCCCCATCGGGGAAAGCTCCTGGAATTGGGCCTGGAATGGGTTGATGAACTTCTTGACTAACGTGATAGTGGTCAGCCCTTGACATTGAACATTTTGTTAAATAATAAAAGTCAAGGAAGTAAGGAGAGAGGTCGCTCAATTTGTCCTAAGTCAAGTTCAAACCCCAATTTATTTTAATCTTACATGGAGAAGAATATTTCTGCAATTTCTACATTTGATACAACATGTCTTCAATCACCAATTCTTTCTTGATAGAATCCATTTCTTTTTGGATCGTCAACGCGGTTTTAAGCCCTTTTAGATCAATCTTTGCATCGATCGCCCAGTTGGCTAAATTCCGATGAAGAGCTTTCCGAAACACTTTTTCCTTTATTTCGAATATTTTACTCCCCAGTTCAACGGCAGATTCGGGATCTGCTTTAATCTCTCGGCTCGCTTCCCGATAGGCCTCCACAAGTTGCCGTACCCGGTCGGTATGCTCTCTCAAATACTTATCATAGGCAAAAATGATGCCCCACTGATAACGCGGATAATAGTCACCTACCTTTGCCAATATGTGAAATAGTCCCAGGCTCTCTCCCATAGATATCTTTGGTTCTATGACGAAACCAGCATCGATCTGACCCGAGGAGAAACAGGTTAGATCACCGCCAAGCCGTCTCCCCATGGCGATCAACTCTACTTCCCTCTCCGGATCTATCCCTTCTTTTTGGAGCATATGGCGTATAAAATAGGTATCACAACTTCCAAAAGAGAGGATGCCGATTTTCTTCCCTCGGAGGTCGACCATTGACTGAAGGTCAGGCCGTGCAACCAGGTAATGGTCAAGCTGCTGCAGTACTGTACTTCCGATAATACGGGCCGGCATGCCTTCAGCATAAGCTTTTAAAAATGAGGGTAGACCCATTGACCCCACCTTTATCTC
Source organism: uncultured Desulfobacterales bacterium (assembly GCA_964594355.1). Classification (GTDB taxonomy): domain Bacteria; phylum Desulfobacterota; class Desulfobacteria; order Desulfobacterales; family JAUVVS01; genus JAUVVS01. The sequence continues at coordinate 383 of CAZQOH010000329.1, read as the reverse complement.
GCCATCATTTACAGCGCTGCAGAGTTCAGGCCCTCCATAAAAATATTCTAAATTCACATGGATACCGTAATGCCTAAAAATTCCACGATCCTCGGCATAGTATACTGGTATTCGCTCAATCCAAAAAGATGGCGCTCCCCAGATAATTTTATGCATGATTTTCTTCTTAATCCGAATCTTTGATAGATGAAGATTTCACAGTTCGAATCATTTCTCTGATATTTTCAAGAGGTGTGCCAGGGGCAAATCCACAGGCCGGCGCCAGGACATTTATACCTTCCTGAATGGCCTTCAAAGTATCTTTTTTGATGTCTTCTTTGCTCCCCCAGAGCAATGTATCGGTTGTCGAAATATTACCGACAAGCGACAACTCATCCCCAAGT
>CAZQOH010000328.1:0-3268 GCA_964594355.1 uncultured Desulfobacterales bacterium | reverse complement strand
TATTCAAATTTTCACTTGGAAAAAAAGGATTTTCATTTTTAATAATTTAGGAAAAACTTATATGGAAAATAAAAAACGTATCGTAAGCGGCATGAGACCAACTGGCCCCCTTCACATAGGCAATCTTCTTGGCGCCCTCGAAAACTGGGCAAAAATGCAGGATCAATTTGACTGTTTTTTCTTCATCGCCGACTGGCATGCTCTAACCAGTGATTATGAAGATACACGATCCATTCCAGAACATATTAGGAATATGATGATAGATTTACTCAGCGGAGGGCTTTCACCGGAAAAGAGCACTCTCTTTGTACAGTCTCATATTAAGGAACACGCGGAATTATTTCTAATCCTTTCCATGTTAACACCTGTACCATGGCTTGAACGTAACCCTACATATAAAGACCAAATGGCTCAGATTAGCAATAAAGACCTCTCCACCTTCGGTTTTCTAGGTTATCCCGTCCTCCAGGCAGCAGACATTATCATGTACAAAGCATATGGTGTTCCTGTAGGAGTAGATCAGGTTCCCCATGTTGAAATTACAAGGGAAATAGCCAGAAGATTCAACCATTTCTATGGAAAAGTATTTCCTGAACCTGAGGCCATTTTAACTGAGACACCCAAGATACTCGGCATAGACCGCCGTAAAATGAGCAAAAGCTATAATAACGCTATTTATATTTCAGATAGTTCTGATAAAATAGCTTCAACAGTTGCAAAAATGATTACAGATCCTCAACGGGCAAGGAAAAGTGATCCGGGCGATCCTGATGTGTGTAACGTTTTTGAATTTCACAAACTTTATACCGACACCGAGACTAAAGACAGCATAAACAATGAATGTCGTACGGCCGCAATAGGATGTGTTGAATGCAAGAAAATAATGGCCCAAAATCTTATCACCGCTCTTGAACCGATTCGTGAAAAGAGAAAATATTACGGAGATCGACCCACACTTGTTGAAGACATCATAACAACAGGATCTAATAAAGCGAGAAAAGTTGCTCAGAGGACCATAGAAGAGGTAAGGGCTGCAGTAAAAATTTAAATTTTCGTTACGCTTATGTCAAACGAAGTCTACCAGGTAAAACTTGATAATATTTTTGAAGGACCAATGGATCTTCTTGTTCACCTTATCAAAAAGAACGAGGTTGACATATACGATATTCCGATTGCAATAATAACAGACCAGTATATGGAATATCTCGAATTGATGAAATCGTTGGATATAGATTTTGTCGGCGATTTTATCGTTATGGCATCCACATTGACCAAGATAAAATCAAAGATGCTGCTCCCGGTGCATGAAGGTGAAGAAGATGAAGAAGATCCCCGGCTTGAGATAACTAGGCCTCTTATAGAATATCTTGAGATGAAGTCAGTTGCCGAGCAATTGGCTGAAAGAAACTTCTTGGGGGAGGATACATTTGTCAGAAATCCAGGTATGGAAACCGATTTGATTAACCAGGAAGGTGAGATGATAAAGGTTGGTCTATTTGAACTTATTGACGCATTTCAGGAAATACTTAAAAACATCTCACCCGATCACCGGATGGACTTTACTGCTGATAGGATATCTGTTAAAGGTAGAATTTCTGAAATCGTAAATATTCTTGAAGAACATGGATCAATAACCTTCAGTGAACTATTTACATCAAGGGATGACAAAAGCGATGTTATCGTAACCTTTCTTGCAATTTTGGAAATGGTCAAACTTAGTTTGCTCCGGATTGTTCAGCATGTCCAAACCGGTATAATCAGGCTGTTTTATTTATAATGGAAGATTTAAAAAATATTATTGAAAGTATGCTCTTTGTTTCCGATGATCCACTTACTATAGACCGTATTAAAAACGTGCTGACATTTGCGGACACAAAGGAGATACGAAATACTCTGAAAGTGCTTTTAGATGAATATGAATCAAGGAAAGGCGGTTTCTTTTTACACGAGGTTGCCGGTGGATATCAAATCCGCACACGGCCTGAATACACCGAATGGATAAAACGATTAGTAAAACCGAATCCCCGCCGAATTAGCAAGGCTGCCTTGGAAACACTTGCAATCATCGCATATAAACAACCTGTAATACGAAGCGATATAGAACACATAAGAGGAGTTGATTGTGGCGGTGTCATCCGAATGTTACTTGAAAGAAAGTTTGTCCGGGTTTTAGGGCGTAAAAAAATTCCGGGCCGACCTCTGATCTATGCAACCACAAAACAATTTTTAGAAACCTTTGACTTAAAGAATCTTAAAGACCTTCCCACACCAAAAGAAATAGAAAAGCTAACAAATTCCTTATCAGAGAATAATGAAGAAACATCTCTGGAAGTTTAGAAAACCCTGAAAGTAACCTGAATAAAATACTTGACGTAAGATCGACAAGCTAATATACATACTGAGACTTTTGAAAAATGCTCAATTTTGTTCAAGTTCAAGGAAGACGAAAATTTTAACCACAGGAATACATTGAGTATTTTGAGGATTAAAATTTGAGCCTGACACAGAAATTGGGCAAAAGGGGGCGTTTTGCAAAGGTCTCATACTGGAACTTCACAAAAAGCTTACTAATGCAATCTGCCTTTTGGCACAAAACCAATATCAATAAAAAAAGACCTTAAAAAAATGTTTCCCGATAAAATCGGGACAGGCATCCATAACTTTACTTCGTGCAAAATATTGAGCATGACCCCAGGTTTTGGTAACATGTGACAATCTTTAAAAAGTCTCAAGGAGTCTTTATGAACAGATCAAATATAATTGGTGTATTAAAGGATGAAACGGATTTAAGCGGAAAAGATGCTGAAAAAGTTGTTAACACTTTTTTTGGCTCATTAACAGAGATACTTTCAAACGGCAATCGCGTTGAAATAAGGGGTTTTGGCAGTTTTACAGTTAAACATTATAATACATATTTGGGTCGAAATCCAAAAACAGGTGCTCAAATAAATGTGCCTCCCAAAAAATTACCCGTTTTCAAAGTGGGAAAAGAGTTAAAGGGAAAAGTCGACAATAAAGTCTAGAAATTTTGAAGATACAAATTATCCCTAAAATTAAAAGATAGGGGAATTTGATAAAGACAAAGTAAATATTTGATATAATTATTTTATTTGGGCGGTTAACTCAGTGGGAGAGTGCTACCTTCACACGGTAGAAGTCACTGGTTCAAATCCAGTACCGCCTACCATCGATACTGAGGGTTTGCACTTTTGAAGGTTGAGACCTTTGCAAAACGCCCCCTTTTGCCCAATTTCTGCGTTAGGCTCAA